>CAZXWB010000334.1:0-2243 GCA_964644395.1 uncultured Hyphomonadaceae bacterium
GCGTAGCGGTCGAGCAGGAAGAGGATGACATTCTCGATGTTCTCTTCCGAACCGGCCAGCCAGTACTGCATGGTCAGGAAATAGGCGCGCACATCCTGGGCTGTGCCGGGGATGTATTTCAGGATTTTCGGCAGACGGCGCAGCGTCTTCATCTGCTTGGCGCCGGACGAGCCGGTCTGTTTCGACGAGCCGCGCAGGCGCTTCATCAGGGCGATG
The DNA here is from genome assembly GCA_964644395.1 of uncultured Hyphomonadaceae bacterium. Lineage (GTDB taxonomy): Bacteria > Pseudomonadota > Alphaproteobacteria > Caulobacterales > Hyphomonadaceae > JBGSUF01. The sequence continues at coordinate 217 of CAZXWB010000334.1, forward strand.
GGCCCGCTCGCAGGCTTCGACATGTCGAACCGGCCGAGACGGGTCAGCTTGACGACCTCGGAGGCCGCAAGGCAGCCCACCATGGCGTCGCAATTGGGCCGGCGCGCTTCCAGGTCCTCCAGCACGGCATTGATGTGCATCTCGATGAACAGCATCGAGGAAATGACGAGGTCGGCCTCGGCGATGGCAGCCTTCGCACGCGCCAGCGCCTCGGGCTTCTCGAAATCGCTTGCGGCATGGAAGGAGAGCTCAAGGCCCGGCAACCGCTTCTTCAGGCGCAGGCGTGCGGCATCGACCGCCGTCGCCAGGTGCCCATCGAGCGAGATGAGCGCGACCCGGACAGGCGTCCGGTCTGAGGAAAGGTCCCTAGCGGCCATGGTGCGCCTTTGCGTCATAGAGGGTTTCCACCGAGATCTGGTCAATGTCGTGCTCGCGCGCGAAGACCTCGGTGTTGCGCCGTGCCTTGCCGCGCACGAAGAACGGGATCTTCTTCAGTTCCTTCTCCGCGTCGGGCAGCCAGACCACGCTGCTGTCGTCCTCGGCGACCTCTGCGGCGCCATGGCCGCCAAGGTGGGAGGCGCCGGCCTCGTCATTGAACTCGAAATCCTCACGGAACATGCCGAGCAGATGCTCTTCCAGCCCCATGACCAGCGGATGCACCCAGGTGTCGAAGAGGACGTTTGCCCCTTCAAATCCCATCTGCGGGGCGTAGCGCGCGGGAAAATCCTGGACATGGACCGGCGCGGAAATCACCGCGCAGGGCACGCCGAGGCGCTTGGCGATGTGGCGCTCCATCTGGGTGCCGAGGACAAGCTCGGGCGAAGCAGCGGCAATGGCGGCCTCGACCTCGAGATAATCGTCCGTGATCGTCGCCTCGATGCCGTATTGCTTGGCGGCGGCGCGCACATCGCGAGCAAATTCGCGGTTGTAGCAGCCCAGGCCCACCACCTCGAAGGCGAATTCCTCGGAGGCCACGCGGGCTGCGGCGATGGCATGGGTTGCGTCACCGAAGATGAAGACGCGCTTGCCGGTGAGATAGTTGGAGTCCACCGAGCGCGACCACCAGGGCATGTTGCTCTCATCCGCGTCCACGTCACCGGCCTCGATTCCAGCCAGGACGCCGACCTCATGGATGAAATCCTTCGTCGCGCCGACGCCGATCGGGACCGTCTTCGTGAAGGGCTGGCCGAAGGCCTTCTCCAGCCAGCGCGCGGCGGGCTCGGCGATTTCGGGATAGAGCACGACATTGAAGTCGGCCTGTCCGATATCGGCCATGTCCTCGGGGCTCGCCCCCAGCGGGGCAATCAGATTGATGTCGATGCCGAGCGACCCGATCAGGCTCGCGATTTCCCGCAGATCGTCGCGGTGGCGGAAGCCGAGCGCCGTGGGCCCGAGAATGTTGCAGCTCTTGCGGTGGCCGAGCGTGCCGCGGCGCTTTTCCACCGGCTGGGCCAGGCCGCGCACGATACGGTAGAAGGTCTCTGCCGCACCCCAGTTCTCCTTCTTGGAATAGGAGGGCAGCTCCAGCGGGATGACCGGCACGGGCAGGTTGGCAGCCTTGGCGAGACCGGCGGGGTCATCCTGAATCAGTTCCGCGGTACAGCTCGCACCGACCAGGATCGCCTCGGGTTCGAAGCGCTCATAGGCCTCAAGGGCGGCGCGCTTGAAGATCTCGGCGGTGTCGGAACCGAGGTCGCGGGCCTCGAAAGTCGTGTAGGTGACCGGCGGCCGGGCCCCGCGGCGCTCGATCATGGTGAAGAGCAGGTCAGCATAGGTATCGCCCTGGGGGGCGTGGAGAACGTAGTGGACGTTCTCCATGGCCGTGGCCACACGCATCGCACCGACATGGGGCGGTCCCTCATAGGTCCAGACGGTCAGTTGCATCAGACAGCGAGCCTCCCTTTTCTCGTGATGGGTCGGGCGAAAAGCTCGGCGAGGTCGCCGGCCTGTTCGAAGCCCTGGATCGGCGTGAAGACGAGTTCGATCGCCCATTTCGTGGTGAGGCCCTCGGCCTCCAGCGGATTGGC
>CAZXWB010000335.1:0-2232 GCA_964644395.1 uncultured Hyphomonadaceae bacterium
CACTCTTCACAAATAGAACAAGCGTTCAAAAAAGCGTGATGGGCCGTGAGGGCGCAAACAACGCCCACAGCGTCTTAAATAGCGCCCCCGCGCCCCGTCCCCCGATTTTACCGCCTCTTCGGCGGTGTGAGTCGGGCGCCGGGGCTGCGGGGAAAAGCTGGCCCCTGCCCAGGCCGGGCGCGCGGGTGTCTGCGCTGCGATAGAGTCCCGACCGCCGAGGCGACGCGGCGCGGCCAGCCGAGACGCGAGCCAGGCAGTCCGTACAGCGAGGGGGAGCGCGGGGCGCACCATCCGCCTACATCCAGTTATGTAAAGCTGCGCCTTGCTTGCTGTTACATAACAAATGCAGGCGTAAGGTGCTAACGTCTCCCCCTGTCGATCCCGACGCACGCGGTGAAGGACGGCGACCGCCGAGCGTAACCCGCCCGGCCCCCCGCCGATCCAAGCCGTGGGCGCTGCGGTTGCCTGGCCCCAGATCGCCGTTAAGTCTGCGAAAAAGCACCTCGATTTAACTATGATTGACTTACGCGCTTCCCGGCCCTGGCCCCCGCAGCGGGGCAAGTCCCCACGCCGGTGATGGGGCCAACGGGCGCATATCCTCACTACGCGAAAAGAAGCGCGATAGGGTAAGGGGCGCGCGGCGAGCTTTCGGAGCGCGGCCCGGCGTCCGCTGCGGGGGCCAGGGGGCCAGGAGGTCATCGCGCGCCCGCTCCGTTGCCGTTTTCCTGAGAGATCCACACTTCGCCGCGTAGGATCCCCGCGCAGCCGCTCACCCGCTGAGCTAAGTTGTGCAGCTCCAAGGCGCGCAGGGCGGCGCGCACGTCCGCCAGCTCTACCGCTGCGCAGCGCAACGCCGCCGGCAGCCGCCCGGTCTCCTGATAGCACGCCGTCACCGCGCGCTTGACGGTCTCCTCCAGGGGCTTGCCCCGGCCCCAGATCACGGCCCACGTGGCCCCCTGGGGCGGCGCTGGGACGTCAAACATCGCCAACTGTCTGCCTGTCATCGCTGAAAGCCTCCTCGCCGGTCGCCCACACGGCGATGATGCCAGCGGCCTCGGCCAGCGCCGCGATCACGCGCTTGATCTCTGGGGCCAGGAGTAGCACCTGGCCGGGCGTGGCGTTATCAAATTTGTCTACGTTCTCAATCCAAACGACAGGGGGATCGCCGTCCTCGATCTCGATCACAACGTCCTCGCTCACTTTAATTCTCTTGCGCATCGCCGGCCCCCTCGCGTCGCCACTCGATTTCCAACTCAATTTCTCTCAGCCGGTTCGTTGGCTTCCAGTTGCCATAATCTGCTTGACGGCACGCTACCTTGTACCATCGTCGTCGTTCTCGTCGCAGCTGCTCCAGGGATAGCTTCTCAATGTTCATCGCTCACCTCCCTAACCAATCCACCCACGGTCTCACAGAACGCCGTCAGATACTCAGCTAAGGCCGCCGTGTGGCCCTTGGATACCCACAGCCCCACGGCTTCGCCCGCGCCGGCGATCTCTATGTAAACGTGCTCATTGTCCAGATCTGCGCGCGCCGTCAGTTTTGGGTCATTCATCACAGCCCTCCAAGCTCGCGCGGTGTAGGATCCCCGCCCAGCGCCTCGGTATTCAGGCGCCAGTGTTTTGTATCGCCTACCCAGTAGGGATCAGCCAGCCCGGCGCGCTCTAGTCGCTCCCATTCGGCGTTCGTTTTATTGACCTTGCGCACAAGTTTGAAAAGCGCCTTGTTAATCATCGCGCACCTCCCAAGGTCGCGCCCAGCCCCAACGTCCCCAGCGTCAAAACTGCGAAAGCGCCCAGCGCCCCGCCCCACGTCGGCGCCGGCGCAAACAGCACGGCGACGCCGGTCAATACCAAGGCCATCATGGCCGCGAAAGCCACTTCACCGCGTCCGATCCTCATTGCCCACTTCCTCCCCCGGTCTCCTCCTCGAAAAGTAGGGACCACAAAAACCCAAAGATTAAAATAAATATCGCCAGTCCGTTAGGGTCTACACTCTCATTCATCGTTAAAGCCTCCTGTACGTGCTTAAAAAATAGGGTTACATCGCGGTGATAAGGCGGTGATGGGGCGGTGACGCGGCCCCGATCCGCCGGGGCGCGTGAGAGCCTTGTCACCGGCCTTGTCACCGGCAAATAGGCCTTGTCCCGCCCTGTCACCCTTGTCACCGCGTCACCGCGTCACGCGCCTAACGTAGGGCGCGGGGTGATCCCGGGCCAGCGCGGCCAGTTCTGC
>CAZXWB010000336.1:0-2231 GCA_964644395.1 uncultured Hyphomonadaceae bacterium
CTCCAGGACATCATCGCCATTCTCGGCATGGACGAACTTTCCGAAGACGACAAGCTGGCCGTGGCGCGGGCCCGCAAGGTGGAGCGCTTCCTGTCCCAGCCCTTCGACGTGGCCGAGGTCTTCACCGGCAGCCCCGGCGTGCAGGTCAAGCTCGAGGATACGATTGCCGGCTTCCGCGACCTCATCGCGGGCAAGTATGACCACCTGCCCGAACAGGCCTTCTACATGGTTGGCACCATGGAAGAGGCCGAGAAGAAGGCCGCCAAGATGCTGGAGAGCGTTTAAGAGGGACCCGCAATGGCCAGGACGGTCGGCTCAGTTCTGATCTTTCTGGTGCTTGCGGCCTGTGCGACGCTTTCGCGTGACGACATTGATGACGGGCGCGAGGCGAACCGCCTGGCGCCCGTTACCGTTTCCGAAGCGATGATCTCCGCCTGCCTGCCTGTGGCGCGTGGCGAGGCGGCGACAGATGCGCGCACGCTCGGCTTCGCCGCCGAACCGGTGCCCATCGATCTCGGCCCGCGCCGGGCAAGCGCCTATTTCGTGGACCGCGACGCGCGCACCGAGCTCTTCTTCGGTCCGCGCGGCGATTGCAACATCACGAGCTTCGCCACCAATGGCAGCGAGTTGCGCGCCGCCGTCACCCGCGCGGTGGGCGACGGCTCCCTTCGCTTTGAAACGCTCTACTCCGGCCCGAACAATACCGGCGTCGCCAGGCGTGACATCTATTGCGCCGACCTGGCGGCAGGCGGCGCAGGCACCGTCATCGTCACCACGGTGGAGACCGGCCGCGTGCCCGGCATGCCGACGCTTCAGGTCACCAGCATCACCGACGAGACGAGCTGCGCCGAACTTGCCGAGGGGACTGATTACGCCATTCCCCGGCCCTGAAGCCGTCCTGCGACGCGGCGGCTCTGGACAAGTGCGCGCGGCGCGTTAAACCCGCCAGAAACGACAAGGTGACCCATGTCCGACACGCTTCAATTCTCCCTCGTCTCCCCCGCCAAGGAAGTGTTTTCCGGTGAGGTGGACCATGTCATCGCGCCCGGTTCGGAAGGCCTCTTCGGCGTCCTGCCGAAACACGCCCCCTTCATGGCGACCCTGAAACGCGGCGTCGTGACGGTGAAGCGCAGCGGGGAGGCGGACATGCACATCTTCGTGCGCGGCGGCTTTGCCGATGTCACGCCGGACGGCTTCACCATCCTGGCCGAGGAAGCCATCCCCACCGACGAGCTGGACATGGCCGAGATCGACCGGGAGATGGAGGCGCTGCGCCTGAAGATCGCCGAGCATGGCAAGGCCTCCACCGATGCCGAGGCCCTGCGCCTGCACCATCGCATGGAAACGCTGGAAGCCATGAAGGCGGCGGCGAACTGATCTCGCGGCCCATCACGGGCGCTTGAAGCGACTTGATTTGATTTCTCGCCCGCGCTGATCACATTCCGTCGCATGACACATGACACGCGCATCCTGACCGCTTCACGCCGGCTTTTTCTCGGCGGCGGTGCGGCCCTCATCGGACTGGCCGCCTGCGGCCGGGCCGACGCCAGGGATATGGGCATCCCGGAGAACGCCCATGACACGTCGGTCTATGAGCCCTTTGCCGGCAGCGAATGGCGCAGCCTGACGGAAGAGGAGTGGCGCAAACGCCTGTCTCCGGCCGCCTTTGAGGTCCTGCGCAAGGAAGGCACCGAGCGCGCCTTCACTTCGCCGCTCGACAAGGAGTATGGGCCCGGCACCTATCACTGTGCCGGTTGCGACCTGGCGCTCTTCACCTCCGAGATGAAATTCGACTCCGGCACCGGCTGGCCGAGCTTCTTCACCCATATTGATGGTGCCATGGGCACCAAGCCCGACAACAAGCTCTGGATGACGCGGACCGAATACCATTGCGCCCGCTGCATCGGCCACCAGGGCCACGTCTTCAATGACGGCCCGCAGCCGACCGGTCAGCGCTGGTGCAACAACGGTGTCGCGCTCAGGTTTCAGCCGGCGTAACGCCCTCTTCTGCATGCGGGAGAGGGTTGGGGTGAGGGGTGCGAGCGCCAGCGAGCTGCTTCAGCACCCTTCTCCGCTTCACCGCGGCTTGGCCACGGTGTCCATCTCGAATGTCGACCGCATGGGCGTACTGAAGGGATCAGAACTGGACCCCGTGGACACGCCACGGGGAGACCGTTCAGGTTATTGCGCGCCCCCATTCACTCCATCTTCAGCAACACAGCGCAGGCATC
>CAZXWB010000337.1:0-2219 GCA_964644395.1 uncultured Hyphomonadaceae bacterium
GCCTTCGCCCAGTCGGCGCCGAGCGGGGTGTCTCCGGGGCGGGTCAGCAGGTCGCCGGGCCCCAGCATGACGCGCAATTCCCGCGCCCGGCGGGCCGGACCCTCGGCGACGAACTTGTAGACCATGTCCGGCGAGAGCTGGCTGGGATGGTCCACGCCCGCCGCCCCGATCACTTCGGCCAGCGCCTTCAGCGTGTTCTCGTGGAAATGGAAGACGCGCGTCGCCTTTTCAGGAATGACGAGGCCGCGCTGGCGGCCCGGATCGGTGGTGGCCACCCCCGTGGGACAGCGATTGGTGTGGCACTGCAGCGACTGGATGCAGCCCAAAGCAAACATGAAACCGCGTGCGGAGTTCACGAAATCGGCCCCGAGCGCGAGCGTTGTGGCGATCTGGTAGGCGGTGATCTGCTTGCCCGAGGCACCGATGCGCACCTCGTCCTTCAGCCCGGCACCGACAAGGGCGTTGCGCACAAAGGCGAGACCCTCGCGCAGGGGCGCGCCGATATGGTCGAGGAATTCCGCCGGCGCCGCCCCAGTGCCGCCCTCCGCGCCGTCCACGACGATAAAGTCGGCGCGCTCCCCGGTTTCCAGCATGGCCTTCACGATGGCGAGGAATTCATGCCGCCGCCCGATGCAGAGCTTCACACCAACGGGCTTGCCACCTGAAAGCTCCCGCAAGCGGCCGATGAAGGCCATGAGTTCCAGCGGCGTGGAGAATTCCGGGTGGAAGGGCGGCGAGATGCAGGTTTCGCCCACCGCAATGCCGCGCGCATCGGCGATCTCGCGGGTCACTTTCGAGCCCGGCAGGACCCCGCCATGTCCGGGCTTGGCGCCCTGGCTGAGCTTGATCTCGATCATCTTCACCTGGTCGAGCTTCGCGGTGGCCTCGAACTTTTCCGGGTCAATCCGGCCCTCCGGCGTGCGGCAGCCGAAGTATCCCGAGCCGAGCTCCCAGACGAGATCACCGCCACCGGCCCGGTGGAAGCGCGACACCCCACCCTCGCCGGTGTCATGGTAGAACCCGCCCCTGGCCGCGCCCCGGTTAAGCGCCTCGATGGCGCGGGCACCGAGGGAGCCGAAGCTCATGGCGGAGATGTTGTAAACGCTCGCGGAATAGGGCTGCGCGCAGCGACCTTCCCCGATCGTCACGCGGAAATCGTAGGTTTCGGGATGTTTCGCGGCGATGGAATGGGCGAGGTATTCATGCGGCGGCTTGTGATTGTCGAGGTGTGATCCAAAGGGCTCAACGGACGGGACGTTCTTGGCACGGCGATAGATCAGTGCGCGGTTCTCATGGTTGAAGGGACGGCCCTCGGTCTCGCTCTCGACAATGTAGGAGCGCAGGAAGGGGCGCAATTCTTCCGCCATCCAGCGCACCCGTCCGATGACCGGGAAATTCCGCCAGATGGTGTGTTTCGTCTGGATAAGGTCGAACAGGCCGATCAGCGTCAGTCCGCCAAGAATGACCAACGGCGCCCAGAGCCAGCCCTGCCAGCCCGATTCAGCGAGCCCGGCGACGCTTGTCGCAAGCAGCGCGACAATGATCAGGTATGGCACAAAACGCATGGACGCTCCTCGGCCGGTGAAGGCTGCCACACTGACTGTGTTCTCTGTGAAGTTGAAGCGGCAATCTGGCCGGGAAGAAGACTTGACCCCGAGGCCCGGGCCTTGAATGGCTTGGGCCATGAAACCGCTCTGGCTGCCAAACCTGCTGACGGTGCTACGCTGCTTTGCGGCTGTGGGCGTTGCGTTGTGTCTGTGGCTGGTACTGTGGCCGCTCAGCGCTGCGCCGGGCCCCGCGGGCGACCCGCCGGCAGCCACGGCTGCAGGCCTCGAGCGCCTCACCGGTGTCCGGACCGGCGCTCAGTCGGCGGTGGGCACCTCTCCCATGACGCTGGGCGAGATCGTGGCCGCCGGCGGCGGCGACCCGGACAAACTGCCGGAGCATTTGCGCGACCTGCGACCGGACACCGATGCGGACGGCATCATCCTGCCCGCCGAAGCGGTGGCGGAGCTGAAAGCGCTCGAAGACTCCCACACCGAATTTCTGCTGACCCGCCCCCTGGCGATCCCGCCACCGACAGGCGAGAGCGAGGTCTCCCCACCCGGCCTTGCCATGCTCGCCCTGGCCCTGTTCCTGTTCGCGGCGGTATCGGACTTCCTCGACGGCTTCCTCGCCCGGCGCTGGAACGCGCAGAGCGATTTCGGGCGCCTGCTCGA
>CAZXWB010000338.1:0-2217 GCA_964644395.1 uncultured Hyphomonadaceae bacterium
ATCGCGCCGGTCTTCATGCTCGTCACCGTTGCCGTGGTGGAGTATTCGGTCTTCTTCTTCAAGCACGCCCATCTCAAGCACGTCCTTTATGAAGCGAGCCGGACCCTGCAGACCGGGCAGGTCCAGAGCGCCGACGACCCGGCTGCGGCTTTCAGTGCCAAATACTGCAACCATGTGGTGATCGTGCGCTGCGATGACGTACATTTCGATGTGCGCGCCTATTCAAGCCTCGGCGAGGTGAACCCGCCCGCGCCCCTGTTCGATGTCGATGGCGTTCCGACAAATTTCGTGTTCCAGCCGGGCGGGTCGGGCGAGGTCTCGGTCCTCAGAGTGTCCACGCCGCACCGCTTCACCACGCCGTGGATCGGCGCAATCTTCGGTGTTGGCGACGGGCCGGCCATGCTTGTGGGCCAGTCCGTGGCCCAGAACGAGCCGTTCTGATGGGGTGGCCCGCTCGCCTTCGCAAGGACCGGCGTGGCATCGCCGCGCTGGAATTCGCGCTGGTCGCGCCTTTCCTGGTGATCCTCATTCTCGGCATCATCGAAGTGTCCCTGCGCGTGCGGGCGGCGGACAATTTCCAGCGTTATCTCTACCAGGCCGGCGACTATTTCTCCCGCCAGGACCAACTCTTCACCGCTGACATCGATGAGATGTACGCCGCCGCCGGAGACATCATGGCGCCGCTGGACACCAGTGGCCGGCTCGACATCGACGTGGCCAGCGTCGGCTTCGTTTCCGACGGTTCGCCGGAACTGCTCTGGCGCCGGGAGCGCGGCAATGCGCCGGGCGCCCTTGAGCTTGGTCCCATGGAGGGTATGGGCGATCCCGGGGAGAGCGTGATCCGCGTCGGGGCCACCTTCCGTTACACAACACCGCTGTCGGGGATCCTCGGCGGCGACAGCATGACCATGACCCGCGAGGTCTATTTCCGTCCGCGACTGACCCGGGTCATCGCGCTGAATGGCGAGATTCACGATGACGGTGCCAACTGGACCCTGGATGGCCAGTCCACAGCCGGCGAGAGCGAGGCGGGGACATGAGCGGTTTCCGGAACTACCTGAAGGACGCCTCCGGCGCAGCCGCCATGCTGGTGGGCATCTTGGTCTTCGTGATGATCGGCGTCACTGGCCTCGCGATTGACGGCTCGCGCGCCTATCTCGCCCGTGACAAGTTCCAGGCTGCCCTCGACGCCGCTGCCCTGGCGGTCGGCACGCGCTACGACACCGACGAGAATCTCGATGCCCTGGCGGATATCTTCGTGCAGCGCAATTTCGACCTCGGCGGCGCCGAGATCGTCAGCGTTGATGTCACCGCCAATGCCGAAACGGTCACCGTGACCGGCACGATCGAGGTCGACACCTATTTCATGCAGATCTTCACAGATCCGCAGATCACCATCAGCACCGAAACCGAGGTCAAGCGCGCCGGGGGCGGACTGATGGTGGCGCTGGTGCTGGACAATACCGGCTCCATGTGGGGTTCGAACAAGATCGGGGCCTTGCGCGATGCCTCCGACTCCCTTGTCGGCGCGCTTTTCGGCGACAAGACCGAGGAAGACAATCTCCGCGTGGCGATCGTGCCCTATGCGGCCGCGGTCAATCCGGGCAGCGAGGCCGACGACATCATCGCGCTGCCGCGACCCTACGGGCTTTCGAACCCGTCCGACGAGACCGCCTGGCGCGGCTGCGTCATGGAGCGTTCCGGCGCCGATTCCCTGGCCGACACGCCGCCATCGGTGGCGCCCTGGACGCCCTACTGGTACCCGCCGGGCAGCGACAACAATTATGTCGAGGGAGACGCCGACACGATCGTGCCTGGCGGCGTGGTGAACTCCAACCAGATCACCGGCCCGAACATTGGCTGTCCGACGCCGATCCTGCCGCTCTCGAAGTATCGCAGCCAGGTCGACGGCGCGATTGCCGCCATGACCGCCTGGAACCGAGGCGGCACGCTCACCGATATCGGCATGGCGTGGGGCATCCGTGCCCTGTCGCCGGGCCTGCCCTTCGATGAAAGCGCCAATGAAACCGATCCCCGGACCGGAACGAGCCTGTGGAACTCGCCGCGCTGGCGCCGGGCCATCGTGCTGATGACCGATGGCGAGAGCGGGCCCTACAATTATCCGGGCGGCGGCGGCGCGAACCAGGAAGGCACAAAACCCAATTCCAGCCATCCGAGCGACAGCGACTACACCACCTATGGCCGCTGGAACGAGAC
>CAZXWB010000339.1:0-2215 GCA_964644395.1 uncultured Hyphomonadaceae bacterium
GTCGACGTCGACCCGCTGTTGGCCGCTTGCCAACTGGTGGGCCAGGCGCTCGGCCTGACGGTGCGCGCCCACCCGGGCGCCGGCGGGAGCGACGATCCGGAGGACGCGCTCAGGGAGATCGCGCGAGCCTCGCGCTTCCGCGTCCGGCGGGTGACGCTGGAGGGCGAGTGGTGGCACGCCGACCGGGGGCCTCTGTTGGGTTACCGCGAGGGGGATATGCGACCGGTGGCCCTGCTGCCGACCTCTCCCCGCCGCTACGAGCTGATCGATCCGCTGGCGGGGACGCGCACGCCCGTGACCCCTGAGGTCGCCGCCTCCCTTTCTCCCGTCGCCTACGTCCTCTACCGGCCCTTCCCCGAGAGGGCGCTCTCGCTTCCCGATCTCTTCAGGTTCGGCCTGCGGGGGAGCGAGAGGGAACTGTTCTCCATCGCGCTCGCCGGGGTCGCCATCGGCGTGCTGGGCCTGGTCACGCCGTTGATGATCGGGCTCCTCTTCGACAGCGTGATTCCCGGCGCGCAGCAGGGGCAACTTCTCCAGGTCGGCCTCGCTCTGCTGGTCAGCGCCATCGCCGCCGCCCTGTTCCGGCTCACGCAGAACGTCGCCGTCCTGCGCCTTGCGGGAAAGCTAGACCTAACGCTCCAGACCGCCGTATGGGATCGCTTGCTGCGACTGCCCGTCCGCTTCTTCCGCCGCTACTCGGCCGGGGATCTGGCGGAGAGGGCGATGGGGATCGACATCATCCGGCGCAAGCTGCCGGAGACGGTTATTTCATCGATCCTGGTCGGCGTCTTCTCGATCTTCAACTTCGCGCTCCTCTTCTACCTGGACGCCCGTCTGGCTTGGGTGGCCGTCGGGTTAGCCCTGCTCTTCGTTCTCGCCACCGCCGTGGCCGGTTATCTTCAGGTTCGGCACCAACGGGAGTTGACCGAGCTTCAGGGGCGGATTTCCGGCACCATCCTCCAGTTGATGACGGGGATCGCCAAGCTACGGGTGGCTGGCGCCGAGGAGAGGGCCTTCGCCCTCTGGGCTCGGAAGTTCAGCGAGCAGAGAAGAACCGCTATGAAAGCTCGAAGCGTGGCCAACGCTATCTCGGCCTTCCACGCCGCCTACCCGGTGCTGACCTCGATCGGCGTCTTCGCCATGGTCGCCTGGGCCAGCGAGAGCGGGCTATCCACGGGCGACTTCTTGGCCTTCAGCGCCGCCTTCACCCAGTTCCTCGCCGCCGGCCTGACCGTCAGCTCGACGCTCACGTCCCTGCTCACGGTCGTGCCGGTTTACGAGCGCCTCAGGCCCATCCTGCGTGCCCGGCCCGAGGTCGATGAGGCCAAGTCGGATCCGGGGGAGCTCGCCGGGGAGATCGAGGTCAGCCACGTGGTCTTCCGATATCGAGAGAGCGAGCCCCTGGTGCTGAAGGACGTCTCGTTCCACGTCGAGCCGGGGGAGTTTGTGGCGCTGGTCGGCCCGTCCGGCTGCGGCAAGTCGACCCTCATTCGCCTGCTCCTGGGCTTCGAGGCGCCATCGTCTGGGGCGATCTACTACGACGGCCAGGATCTGGGCGGGCTGGACGTGGAGGCGGTGCGGCGTCAGCTCGGCGTGGTGCTTCAGGATGGGCAGTTGATCTCCGGCGACATCTACACCAACGTCGTCGGTTCCTTGCCTCTGACCATCGAGGACGCCTGGGATGCGGCGCGGATGGTCGGCCTCGATGAGGACATTGAGCACATGCCCATGGGCATGCACACGGTGATCGGCGAGCGGGGCAGCACCCTGTCCGGCGGACAGCGGCAGAGGCTGTTGATCGCCCGCGCCATTGTCAACAAGCCGCGCATCCTCTTCTTCGACGAGGCCACCAGCGCGCTCGACAACCGGACCCAGGCCATGGTCAGCGAGAGCCTGGAGGGGCTCCACGTGACCAGGATCGTCGTGGCCCACAGGCTCAGCACCATCGCTGGCGCCGACCGCATCTTCGTCCTAGACGATGGAGAGATCGTTCAGAGCGGGACCTACGAGGAGTTGATGCGGCAGAGCGGCCTTTTCGCCCGGTTGGCCAAGCGGCAGTTGACTTGAGTTGAGGATGTGAGCGACAGGGGGAGGGACATATTTTCTTGATGAGCCAGCAGACACCATGAGAGTGTTGGTTCTCACCCAAGAGTGCGCCAATCAGGTGATTCATTTATCCTCCGAAAGGTTGGCTTGAAACGGACGTTTAGCGAAG
>CAZXWB010000340.1:0-2209 GCA_964644395.1 uncultured Hyphomonadaceae bacterium
CATCGTGCGCCGCTGAGTTGACCGGCGAAACCCGAAGTTTTTGACAGACAGCCCGTTTCGGTCTTGCCGTTCGGGCAGGCTTTGCGCATGACGGGACCATGCCCGCGACAACCGACTGGCCCCAGCCCGCACAGCCCCTCGCCCTGACCATGGGCGACCCGGCCGGCATAGGGCCAGAGATCGCGATCCGGGCCTGGGCGGCGCTCCGCCACAGCGGACCGGCCTTCATGCTGGTCGGTGCGCCGGAGGTCTTCGACGCCACCCTGCGCCGGCTTGGCCTGGATGCCAGCATTGAACAGGTCGCCAGCGCCGCGATTGCCCGCCAGACCTTTGCGAAGGCCTTGCCGATCCTGCCCCGCCCCCTCGGTACAGACCGGCTGCCCCGGCCAGGCACGCCCGACACCGCCCATGCTGGCGCCGTGCTCGACAGCATCGCCACCGCCGTGCGCCTGACCCGTGAAGGCGAAACCAGCGCCGTTGTCACCAATCCGATCGCGAAATCCGTGCTCTATGAGGCCGGCTTTCCCCATCCCGGTCACACCGAATACCTCGCCAAGCTGGTATCGGCGCCGGACGAGGATACGCCCCGACCCGTGATGATGCTGGTGGGCGGGGGGCTGCGCGTGGCGCTGGCCACCATCCATATGCCCCTGCGCGAAGCGGTGAACGCGCTGCGCACCGACCGGCTTGAGCGCCTGGGAGAGACCGTCCACGACGCGCTGCAGCGCGATTTCGGCATCGCCGCGCCGCGCCTGGCCTTCACGGGCCTCAACCCCCACGCTGGCGAGGACGGCACGCTCGGCCGGGAGGAAACCCTGATCATCAATCCGGCTGCCGATACGCTGCGCGGGCGCAGCATCGACATCACCGATGCCCGGCCCGCCGACACCGTCTTCGCCGAAGCCCTGTCGGGCCGTTTTGACGCCGTCATCGCCATGACCCACGACCAGGGACTGATCCCGGTAAAGACGCTCGACTTCTGGGGTGGGGTGAACACCACGCTCGGGCTGGCCATCATCCGCACCTCGCCGGACCATGGCACCGCCTTCGACATGGCCGCCGGCGGCGGGGCGCGCGCCGACAGCCTGATCGCGGCGATCCGGCTCGCCTGCGACATGGCAGACCGCCGCCGCGCCCATGGGGAGACCGCCCATGCCTGAGCGCCAGGCACTGACGGAGGGCTCCGCGCGCAAGTCGCTGGGCCAGCACTTCCTGCATGATCCCGATATCCTGCGCCGCGCCGCGCTCGCCGCCGGTCCCGTTCAGGGGCGCACCGTGATCGAGGTGGGCCCGGGTCCCGGCGGGCTGACCCGAGCGCTCCTGGAGGAAGGCGCGCGAAAGGTGGTGGCAGTGGAGGCCGATCGCCACTTCGCCGATGCGCTGAGGACCTGGCCCGCCTTCGGACAAGGGCGGCTGTGCGTGGTGGCCGGCGATGCCCGCCGGGCCAACTGGCGGCTTCTGCTCAGCGAATTCCATGGCGAGACCCCGGCCATGATCATCGCCAATTTGCCCTATAATGTGGGCACCATCTTGCTGGTGGAATGGCTGAAGGCCGGTGACTGGCGGGGTGAAATGGCACTCATGTTCCAGAAGGAGGTCGCCGAGCGCATCGTTGCTGCGCCGGGCAGCGAAGCCTATGGCCGCCTCAGCGTGCTGGCCCACGCCACCATGCGCCCGCGTATCGCCTTCACCCTGCCGCCGGGCGCCTTCAGGCCGCCGCCCAAGGTCGACAGCGCCGTTGCGGTGCTGGAGCCCCTCGGGCCGGGGGAGCGTTTTGCCCACCTCGCCGAACTCGAAGCCGTGACCACGGCGGCCTTCGGGCAAAGGCGCAAGATGCTGCGCACAAGCCTGAAACGCCTGGCCCAGCGCCATGGCATGCGTGCCGAAGCCTGGCTGCATGGCTGCGAGATCGATCCGAGGGAGCGCCCGGAGAACCTCACCCAGGAGGCCTTCCGTGCCCTCGCCGAAAGGCTGGCTGCCACGGGTCGCTGAACGGCGCTGCAGACATGAACAGAGACCAACGCCGCCGTTCAGTTTGGGTAACGGCGCCGGCTCGCAGGCTCCCTTTCCATGGCAGCGGCATTCCCCGCTGCCGGGGACACCGAAGAGAGCCGCACCATGAGACGCCTCGCCACCAGCCTGCTCGCCATCGCCGTCGCACTGGGCGCTACCGCACCGACCGCTGACGCGCTGAAGATCAAGGCGCCGA
>CAZXWB010000341.1:0-2179 GCA_964644395.1 uncultured Hyphomonadaceae bacterium
GCCCGCCTGCCTCAAAACCATTTCGAGCACAACTCGCTCACGCCATGGGCCCCGGCTTTCGCCGGGGAGGCACGTAACCACAAGCCCTCACCTCCCGCCGGACGGTCCCCGTGACCGTGCGGGCGAGCGTGCTGGGCGCCCCAGGCCCCTCAGCGACAAAGGGGCCGCGAGGCTGTCCTGACCCCGGCCGTCAGGCGTCGGCGGTTGAGCGCTCGAGGGCCTGCCCGATCAGTTCCCGGGCCTTGTCAACGCCCTCGATGCCCTGGACCTTGACCCATTTGTTGGGCTCCATATCCTTGTAATGGGTGAAGAAATGCACGATCCGGTCGACCAGGATCTCCGGCAGGTCGGTATAATTGTGCACCTTCTCGTAGAACCGCGTCAGCTTCTGGTGGGGCACGGCGATGATCTTCTCGTCGATGCCGCCATCATCCTCCATGAGGAGCACGCCGACCGGGCGCACGCGCACCACGGCGCCCGGCACGAGGGCGCGCTGGCCGACCACCATGACGTCCATGGGATCGCCGTCGAGGCTCAGCGTGTGGGGCACGAAGCCGTAATTGCAGGGATAGCGCATGGCGGTGTAGAGGAAGCGGTCGACGAACATGGCGCCCGACGCCTTGTCGATCTCGTACTTGATCGGCTCGCCACCCAGCGGAACCTCGATGATGACATTGATGTCGTCGGGCGGGTTCTCACCCGAGCTGATCTTCGAGATATCCATGGCGAGGGCCGTCCTTTGCCGCGATTGCTGTTATCCGGGCGGGTTAGCAAGGCCCATGCCGCTTGACCAGATCGGGAATTGGTCGCAGGCGGAGCGGCGGCGCGTCTATTGCAAGCCTGTTTCGCGGGCTCGACAGGGCGGCGGTTTTCCTGTGGATTGTGGCGATGAATTCGGAGATTCCCTCATGATACGCGCCAGCCTTGCCAGCCTCATTGTCATCGCCCTGCCCATCATGGCGGTATCGGCCCAGTCGGCCGACAAGACCGACTTGGACGCCATTGCCGCCTGTTCTCGCATCGCCGACGCAGCGGAAAGACTGGCCTGTTTTGATGCAGCGGTTGCGGGTGCAGACGACAGAGTTGGGCCGTCACCAACACCGGAGTCTGTGGCACCACCGATCGCAAGCGCCCCTGCGCCGGAACCCGCCCCGGCTCCGTCGCCATCGCCAGCGGCGGTCGACACCGCACCAGACTGGGCCAAGGCGCCGGCGCCCGAGGTGAGAAGTGAGAGTGTCGCTGCCCGGGAAGCTCGAACTCCCAACGAGTTCGGCATCCTGATCGTCAAGGTCACGCGGACCGGCGCAGGAAAGCTGCGGTTCTACACTGATAACGGTCAGGTCTGGGAACAGCTGTTCGACAACGAGGATTGGGATTTGCCGGACACCTTGCCGGCCGAGGCCAAGATCAAGCGGCGCATGTTTGGCAAACCGGTGATCCAGTTTCCCCATCGCAATCGGACCTACAAGGTCAGACGACTGCAATAACCTGCCGCCAGCCAGGCAAGCTACCTCTGGCAGTGGCCGCAATAGAAGCTCGATCGCCCCGACTGGACGATGCGGCGCACCGGCGCCCGGCATTGCCGACAGGCCTCACTCTCGCGACCATAAACGGCGAAGCTGTGGGGGAAGTAGCCGAGCGCCCCGTCCGGGCCGGCAAAGTCGCGCAGGGTCGAGCCGCCGGCATCGATGGCCTCGCCGATCACGGCGTTGATGGCCGGCGCCAGGCGTTCCGCTCGAAGGCCGGGAATCGTTCGCGCCAGGCGCCGGGGCGAAATGCCGGACCTGAACAGCGCTTCGCAGACATAGATGTTGCCGAGCCCCGCAATGATCGACTGGTCGAGCAGCGCCGCCTTCACCGGCGTCGCCTTGCCGGCAAGCGCTTCCGACAGATAGGCAGCGGAGAATGTGTTGCTCAGCGGTTCCGGCCCCAGCCCCTTCAGGCGCGGATAGGCCTCTAAGGCATCCAGCGGCCAGATTTCCATGAAGCCGAAGCGCCTTGGATCGTTGAACACGATCCGCGCCCCGTCCTCCATCTCGAAGACGACATGGTCATGCTTCGGGTCGGCACCGGTCTCGTGGACAAACACGTCCAGCGTCTCCCGGCCCGATGCGGCGTGAATGGTGAAGCGCCCCGACATGCCGAGATGCATGACGAGCGCTTCGCCGGTGGAGAGCTC
>CAZXWB010000342.1:0-2174 GCA_964644395.1 uncultured Hyphomonadaceae bacterium
CTTCAATGCCCGCGCCGAGACGGTGGACACGTCGAACACCTTTCGCGGAAGCTTCCGGCACCGGCGCTGCCTCGTCCCGGTCTCGGGCTTCTATGAGTGGACCGGCGAGAAGGGGCGCAAACAGCCCTTCGCCATCGGCCTGCGCAATCGCCGCTGGTTCTGCCTGGCCGGGCTCTGGGACCGGGCGATGATCGACGGTTCGGAGATCGACAGTTTCACCATCCTCACCACGACACCGAACGACCTCATGGCCGGCCTGCACACGCGCATGCCCGTGATCCTGAAGCCGGAGGACTATGAAACCTGGCTGGACGCGCGAAATCGCGAGGTTTCCCCGCTTTTCGAGCCGTTTCCGACCGATGACATGCATGCCTGGCCCGTCTCTCCGGCGGTGGGCAATGTGCGCAACAAGGGCCCGGAACTCATCGAGGAGGCGTAAGCGGGCTTGCCTGGGAGTTGCGGCTTCGGCAAAGCACCGGCCATGAAGCTGACCATTGTCGAGACAGGCCTTGTGCCCGAGGAGATCCGTGCCGACTGGCCGGATTATCCCGCCCAGTTCCGCAACCTTCTGTCGCCGCTGGCACCGGGCATGGCGTTCGAGACCGTTTCACTGCCCCGCGGCCAACCGCTGCCCGACCCCGGGAGCCTCGAGGCGGTCCTGCTCACCGGCTCACCGGCGGGCGTCTATGATCCCGAGCCCTGGATGGGCCAGCTCTTCGACTTCATCCGCTGGAGCGCCGATGCGAAGACGCCCATGATCGGGGTCTGTTTCGGCCACCAGGCGATGGCCGCCGCCATGGGGGGGCATGCCGGCAAGTCGGAGAAAGGCTGGGGCGTCGGCCGGCATGTCTATGACATCGTCCATCGCCCGGACTGGCTCAGCGGCTCGTCTGCGCAAGTCGCCTGCGCGTGCAGCCACCAGGACCAGGTACTGAGCCCGCCGCCGGCGAGCGAAACCGTGCTGTCCTGGAACTTCACGCCCCATGCGGGCCTCGCCTACACGGCGGCGCCCTTCATTTCCTTCCAGCCCCATCCCGAATTTACCGCGGATTACTCTGCCGCCCTGCACAGGCTCCGCCGGGACAAAATTGGTGGGACACGCACCGAAGAGGCGCTGAACTCACTGGCGGCCCCGCTTGAGCGCGAGCGGATGGGACGCTGGATCGTCGACTTTCTGGCGGTTGCGCGGCGGGCATGACGCCGTCACGCAACCGGAATGGCTATTTACCTGGCGATCAGTAGCCGCCGAAGCGATAGCGCACGCCCACCGTGAACAGGTTCTGCCGGTTCTCGATGTCCAGCGTGCCCGGGAACAGGTCGACATCGACCTCCACATCGTCCGTGGCGCGATAGGTGTACTCGGCATAACCCTCGAAATTGTCGGTCACCTTGTAGGTCGCACCGGCGCGGAGCTGGTAGGCGAACTTGGTCTCGTCATCTTCGACGATGCCCACGCCGGACGGGTTGTAGGTCACGTCCACCTGGGAGAAGCCGATGCCACCGCCCACATAGGGTTGGAACTGGCCGTCGCGGTTGAAGTCATAATAGGCGTTGGCGAATACGGCGAGGTTTTCGATATCGCCGCGTCCGTCCGCGACGACTGCGCCCACCGAGGCGCCAAGCTGCTCCGCCGAGCCCGTCAGGACCGCAGCATCAACGCCGCCAAGGCCGGCGCCGCCCACATTTACGCCCTCATGGCTGTCAACGTCCGCCGAGGTGAGCGCGATCTCGACGCCCGAACGAAATCCATTGTCATACCGAAGGCCCGCCTCGATACCATAGGCCACGCCGGTATCGAATTCGGTGGACCAACCAACGGGCGTGCCGGATTCAAGCACCGTACCCGTCGGAACGGCCGGCGCGCCGTTGCCTGTGGTGAAGTCCGACGTCAACTGGCCGCTGTTGTCGGAGTCGCTCTGCACATTGGTGCCGATATAGCCGCCGGCATACCACTCCTGCGCAGACGCTGCGAAGGGGACCAGTGCGAAGGCCGCGAGGGCCGCAAGATACTTTTTCATGATAAAAACCCACTCTGTTCTGGAGAGATACAAACGCTCATGCTCCCATCCGGTTCCCGGCACCCCTGCCGGAGGCGATCTAGTTGGTGCAGATATCGTATTCTGACAAGTATAAAATTCGAAATACGGCCAGCGCTTCAACGAGATGTGATCGGT
>CAZXWB010000343.1:0-2163 GCA_964644395.1 uncultured Hyphomonadaceae bacterium
GCGGTGTGGCATCCGTGCCGCGGGAACTGGCGAAGCCACGCCTGGAGTTGTAAGGGAACACCATGTCGGAACCCGTCTCGAATGACCCGTCTGCGCCGGACCTGCAGCATTCGCCTCGCCGCGACAGCATCCTTGCCGAAGCCGCGCAGCTGTTCAATGAGAGGGGATTCCACGACACCCGCCTGAGCGATGTTGCCGACCGGCTGGGACTGGTGAAAACGACGATCAGCTATCATTTCCGGTCCAAGGAGGCCCTGCTACAGCAGCTCTACGGCCAGGCCTGCGAGGCCGCCGAGTCCGATCTCGCCGCCGCGCAGACCGCACCGACGGGGCTTGAGGGCATTCGCCTCTGGCTGCGCCGCAATTTCGAGCGCGAATCCGATGCGCTCAGCGGGCGTGCGTCGCCACTGGCCATCGTGGCGGATCTCGATGCGATGACCGAAAGCGAACGCCCGGCCCTGCGCCGGCGGCTCCGCGACCAGGCCCGGGTATTGCGGTCCCTCGTGGAAAGGGGCCAGGCCGACGGCTCGGTCCGGGTCACGAGCATTGATGCCACGGTCCACTTGCTCCTCGGCCTGCGGCAGTGGTTGCGCGACTGGATTCTCGCCTCGCCGCCGGTTGATCCCGACACACGCCTCCGGGGCCTTGAAGCCCTTCTGCTTCACGGACTGTGCGCCGACCGGTCCTGGCGGCCCGGCCCCACGCCTGTGACGCGGCAGGACGATGCCCTGTCCGGTGTTTTCGACCGCGAAGCCCGCTCCCGGCTCAAGCGCGAGGCGTTCCTGCGGGCCGGTACCCGGTTCCTGAACCGGCAGGGCTTTCGCAATCTGTCCCTGCAGGACGTGGCGGCTGATCTCGGCGTGTCCCGGAGCGCCTTTTACTATTACATCGCCGACAAGGACGCGCTCCTGCAACAGAGTGTCGATCGCACGCTTCAAGTGCTCGAAGACGCCATCAACCTGTCACTGTCCGGGCAACGCGACGCCGTTTCCCGTCTGTGGGACGGCCTTCGTTACATCTTCCTCGGCCATGTGAACGACCTCGATCCGATGATCCGCCCGCACCTGCTGAACGCACTGCCGCCGGCCCGGCGCGCCGTCGCCCTGGCACGGTACAGGAAGCTCACTGCGGGCTTTGGCCAGATCATCGCCGATGGCCTGGTGGACGGCTCGGTCCGGCCGGTGAATGTCGAGGGCGCCGAACACATCATGATTGGAGCGCTCTTTGCGGCAGGCTGGCCAAGGCTCGATGGTGAGCCGTGCACATCGGACCCGTCGTCGGGTCCGGATCGCGCACCCACATTATTAATGGCCTATTTCCAGCCGCTCTTCACCGGCCTTGCCAGGCGGGGCGGGCCCGGCGCCCTGGACCGGTGATCGCGCCATGCCTGCCACGCCCGACGACCTCTTTGCTTTCCTCGACGCCCATGGCCTGTCCCACCGCACGGTGGAACACGCCGCGACCTTCACCGTTGAAGAGGGCCGCGAGCTGAAGAAGAGCCTGCCCGGCGGGCACACGAAGAATCTGTTCATGAAGGACAAGGACGGCTCCATCGTCCTGATCGCGGCGGAGGCCCATTCCGAGCTCAGGCTGAACCAGTTGCACAAGCGGCTCGGCACGCGGCGGCTGAGCTTCGGCGCGCCGGACCTGATGCTGGAGGTTCTGGGCGTGCCCCCGGGCTCGGTAACGGCCTTTGCGCTGATCAATGACACCGGGGCCCGCGTTCGCTTCATTGCCGATGCCGCGCTCATGCAATGCGATCCGCTGAACTTCCACCCGCTGGTGAACACGGCCACCACGGCGATCCCGCGCGCGGATTTTGAGACCTTCGTCAGGCTGACGGGCCACGCCATGGAGGTGATCGAGTTTCGCGATCTCGGCGGCGGTGACTGACGGTTGCAGCCGCCCGCAGCCCGCCCCATCTTCGCTGCAGCACGAACAGGCGTCCCACCGGGCGCAACAACGAACGGAATGCAAGCATGACCGACACACTCATCGGCGGAGGCGCGGAGAGCCACGTCAAGGATTCCACCGACCAGGATTTCATGGCCGACGTGATCGAGGCGTCGAAGACCCAGCCCGTGGTGGTGGATTTCTGGGCGCCCTGGTGCGGCCCGTGCAAGACCCTCGGTCCGATCATCGAGAAGGCCGTCAATGACAAGG
>CAZXWB010000344.1:0-2160 GCA_964644395.1 uncultured Hyphomonadaceae bacterium
TCCGGATATTTGATGCGCGGGTGGAAGGTCCCTTTCAGGGCGGCGGCGAAGACGCGGCGAACGGTGTCCAGATCGCCGAGCGTAATGTTGCATTCATTCAACTGCTTGTCCTCGACGCGCATATCTATGATTCGATTGACGATCAGCGCCACCGCGTCGGCGTCGGTGGGCCGCGCGGAGCGCACGGCGGCCTCACAGCCATCGGCCAGCATCACCAGCGCCGTCTCCTTGCTCTGGGGCTTGAGGCCGGGGTAGCGGAACTTCTCCTCATCGACCAGATCAGGGTCTCCCGCCAACTGCACTGCCTTCTGGTAGAGAAAACTGACGCGGTTCGTGCCGTGATGTTCGGGGATGAAGGCCCTGATGCGGCTGGGCAGATGGTAACGTTTCGCCATCTCGATGCCGTCGATGACGTGCCCGATGAGAATCTCGGCGCTGGTTTGGGGATCGAGTCGATCGTGAGGGTTGATGCCCTGGGCCTGATTCTCGGTGAAGAAGTAGGGGCGGGCGATTTTGCCCACGTCGTGATAGTAAGCTCCCACGCGGGTGAGCAAGGCGTTGGCGCCGATGGCCTCGGCTGCCTGCTCGGCCAGATTGGACACCATCAAGCTGTGGTGATGGGTGGCCGGAGCCTCCCGCAGCAGCCGCTGTAGGAGCGGGTGATCGGGGCGGCTGAGCTCGATCAGCCGCATTGTGGTGATAATGTCGAACAGCGGCCCGATGAGGAACAGTATCCCCAGCGTCAGACTGGCGGAGATGCCCCCGTTGGCGATACTGGACAGTGTGGAGGCCAACAGGTCTCCCGGCTGATTGAGGCCCGGCGGCAGGTGGAAGATGAAGAATACGCCTACCTGGGCCAGGGATGCAAAGGCGCCGGCGCGGAAAAGCTCGGCGATGCGCTCGACGCGCCCCAGCGTGAGCGCGGCGATCAGCCCCCCCATGGCGGTGTAGGTCGTCATCTCCAGCGTGTTATCGGCGATGGCTCCCGTGACTCCGCCGAGCAAGACTGCCGTCGCCACGCCAGCGTGACGCCCCAGGGTGGCCGTGGCCAGCATTGCCAGCGCGGGCGCCGGGGTGAGATAATGGATCACAGCGCCGCCGGGTATCATCAGCCCGGCGGCCAGAACGAAGAGCGCGGTCAGCAGCGTCAGCAGCAGAAGTTGTTGACCATCCCAGAGCGCTTCGGGTTGGAAGCGTTCCAGGTAGAGACAAAGCATTGATACAGACAGCACAGCCAGCAGGCCGGGGCCGAT
Organism: uncultured Hyphomonadaceae bacterium; assembly: GCA_964644395.1. Classification (GTDB taxonomy): domain Bacteria; phylum Pseudomonadota; class Alphaproteobacteria; order Caulobacterales; family Hyphomonadaceae; genus JBGSUF01. The sequence goes on from CAZXWB010000344.1 coordinate 1,254, forward strand.
TAAGTCGGTCCATTTGATCTGCGGTTGGCGCAAGCCGAACTGATCGAGCACTTCGATGTCGAGCGCGGTGACACGATTCCCCTCGCGCACGATGACCTGCCCTTCCTCGAAGCTGCGCGTCACAGGCCCTACCTCATCGCGGGCGCGGGCGCGGGCCGCAGCCGTAGCCGTGGGGTTGTAGAAAGAATTCGCGACCAGGAGACGCTGCGCAATCTCGGTCGTGATGGCCGCTTCCTCCTCCGATAGATCGAGGCTGACCAGTGTCGGCACCCTTTCCCGTGCTTTTGTCAGATGTCCCTCTCGTATCTCCTGGCGCATAATCTGACCGATCACGGCCAGGGTCTCCAACTGAACGCGGTCCCAGCTCTCGTTGGAGAGTGTGAGAATGCGGTCGGTTGTCTCCGGGGATAGATCGGCCAGCTCTGGCACGGCCAGAATCCAGGCCCTCTTCTGGGCGGTGGAGGCTAGCGTGTCCGCTCGCACCGATCCGATGTAGTCCAGTATCTCACGGGCGCGGTCGAGTTGCTGGCGAGCCAGCGCGGGGTCTGGGGCGGTGTAAACCGGTTCGACCTGGAAGGTGGCTCTTTCTCGCTCCTCCTCCTGTCGGATGACGCTATCGTAGGTCAAGGAGTGGGGGGCGCGGATGGTCTCGTGAGCGACGTCGCTCTCCTCCAGCATTACCTGTCCGGTCGGCAACAATGGGTAGGCTATCACCACTGTTATCACGCCGGCCAACGCTACGCTCAGCAGGGCGAGACGTAGCCATGCCCACCATCCGCGAGCGCGTCGGCGCGATGGGCGACCACGGAGGGTCGCCTCTACGTATCTGGAATCGTTCCTGTTCTCTTTCGTGTTTGTGCTCACCGGGTAAATTTGTGGCTATGGTATGCGGCTCGATGGCATTCTC
>CAZXWB010000345.1:0-2157 GCA_964644395.1 uncultured Hyphomonadaceae bacterium
TCCACCTGCCGACCGTCGCGAATGACCTTCGCATGCGGGGCAGCCAGTTCGCGCAGTGCGCCCAACGCCCGCCCGGCCTTGTACTCCTGCGAGGCACCGAGGATCGTGTTGAGCAGCACCACGCCGGCAATGACCGCCGCGTCGATGGCATGGCCGGTGGCCACCGACAGCGCCGCCGCGCCCAGAAGCAGGTAAATCAGCGGGCTGTGAAGCTGCTTGGCCACCAGCTGGACCACGCCGACGGCCTCTTCGGCCTCCAGGGCATTGCGGCCAAACTGCTCCAGGCGATGGCGCACCTCCGCCGTCTCAAGGCCTTGCTCGCCCGAACCGACCTTCTGAAACAGCTCCTGCTCGCTGTGGGTGTGCCACAAGTCGTGTGTTGCCTTCGATTCAGTCATTCGTCTCCTCCCGCAGCAGGCACTCGGCCCGCATATCGCCGGCCGGCGTGGAACGCAGCACGATCTCGCCACCGACGGGGTCGGGCAGACTGTTCTTTGGCTTGCGAATGCGTCCCATTCCGCACCTACCTTGTGAATTTCCGTGCCATCGCGACCACGAAAAGTGCCATCAGAAATGCACCGATCAAGGCTTCGCCGGCCGCCCATACGCGCAATTCCTCGGTCGGCCTGAAATCCCCGTAGCCCAACGTCGTGAACGTCACGACGCTGAAATACAGGCAGTCCCAAAAGCCACTGGTCAGGATTGGACTGCCTTCCTCGGTGACTCCCGTTTGGATCCCAGTCGAGCAGTACCGCACACTCCATCCCAGCATCACCACCGCGGCTGCAACAAGAACCCCTCGGACGCGTTCGCCATAGCCAAAGATCAGACGCCCAAAAAGGAACTCAAGCACAGCCAAGACAAACACAACCGGGCGTCTCGGCAGCGGAATACGGCCCCACAGCCACTTGATGCTGGAGAACAACTCCCCGTTGTTCGTCATGGACTGTTCGACATAACGGTATTCTGCCGCAAGCCGGTAGTCTCCACGGTCGGCTGCCGACTGCTTCGCCACGCGATAGACCTCCACCCCTCCCGCCGATCGCCGGAAGGGGCCTCGAGCCCGCCAGAAACCGCTCGGGAGGTCCACCGTGAGCCGACCGCCAAAAATCGCGTCGGTCATCCGCGCTTTCGCGCGGAACTCCGCACGAGAAAAATCGACATCCCCGCCGAACTTCGCGTGAAGGAAGTCCGCATCCCCGCCGAACTCCGCACCCCAGAAGTCCACATCCCGGGCGAACTCCGCCTTCGGGAAGATCGCATCCCCGCCGAACTTCGCATCAAAGAAATCCGCATCTCTTCCGAACTCTGCCTCATGGAAGTTCGCATTCTTGCCGAACTTCGCACGCTGGAAATACGCATTCCAGCCGAACTCCCCATAAAGGAACCACGCCTCCCCACCGAACTCCGCGCCTCCGAAGTTCGCATCCCCGCCGAACTCCGCACCCAGGAAGTCCGCTTTCCCGCCGAACTTCGCGTACCCGAAGCTCGCTTTCCCGCCGAACTTTGCACGCCGGAAATTCGCATCCCCGCCGAACTTTGCACGCCGGAAATTCGCATCCCCGCCGAACTGCACTTCCGTGAAGTACACACCCGCTGGGTCTTCCGGGAAGTACACCCATTCGAAGTTGCAGTCCGCTTTCCCGGCCTTGGCGCGGGCGTCCTCCCAGAACTTGCGGGCCTCGTCTTCGGTATATTTGGGGTCATTCCATGGCGGGTGCTCAGTCATGCTTCCCCTTCTCGGTCAGTCGGCATTCAATGCCGAAGTAGCGGGCCAGGGCGTCGGCCTTGTCCAGTCGCAGGTGAGATTCGCCCCGCATGAACCGGATCAGCGACGCATGATCGGACAGGGTTTCGCGGGACACCGCCCGGATGGACGGGGCTTCGGCCAAGCACTTGCGCAGAAGCTCGGTCATCGTGGGCGAACCGCCGTCGGGTCGGGTGGGCTTCGCGTTCATGGTGGGTATTCTCACCGCATCGGCGGCCGGCGCCAAGCATTTTCACAATGTGGGCCGGCGGAGTGAAGCCCGTCCAGGGCGGAAACCCCGCCCTGGGTATCCGTTCTGGGATATGGGACAACAGCTCGACCCGTGAAAATTGCCCGCCGTGGTACATTGTCCGATTCCTCAAGGTCGCTCCGGTGGGGCATTGTCGGCC
>CAZXWB010000346.1:0-2142 GCA_964644395.1 uncultured Hyphomonadaceae bacterium
TCGCCCACCCGACCGCGTGCCTTGGCTGTCATGCCGCCCGTGGAGGTGCCGGCGGCGTAATTGCCAGCCCGGTCGATCGCGACAGCACCCACCGTGCCCATATTGTCGCCCGCCTCGCGCCGGCGACGCTCCAGCACTCGGTCAAGGGCCTCGCGCCGCGCAGGCGTGGTGAAGTAGATATTGTCCACGAGTTCCAGGCCCTGGGCCCGGGCGAAATCATCGGCGCCCTCGCCGGCAAACATGACATGGCGGGAGTTTTCCATCACCGCGCGCGCCGCCAGGATCGGATTCTTCACGCTGGTGACACCGGCCACCGAACCGGCATCACGCTCAGACCCCCACATGATGGAGGCGTCGAGTTCATGGCGCCCCTCCTCGGTGAGAACCGCGCCGTGGCCGGCATTGAAATACTCGCTGTCCTCCAGCACGAGGATGGCCGCGGTCACCGCGTCAAGCGACGTGCCGCCCGATTCGAGCACCTTCCCGCCAGCCATGAGGGCCGCGTCCAGGCGCTCACGGATGGCGGCTTCCTTCTCCGGGGTGAGGCTGCCGCGCGTGATGACGCCGGCGCCGCCATGGATGGCGAGCACCCATTCGGCCGGCTCGCCCCCGTCGCGACCATCGCGCCCGTCGGCGCCCCGCGTGGTGACACAGGCCGAGAGCGATAGCGCGAGCAGCGCGGCCATGAGGGATCGCATCATGAATTGTCCTCGCTGCGGGTCGGTATGTGTGTGCACCTCGCCCGCGCACGCGTCACGGCCAGGACGCCGGCCAGTCCCAGCACTGCAAGCAGGATGGCCAGGGCAACGCCGAGCGGCGACATGGCCGCGCTCAGGCCGCGTCGCCCGACGTGCCGCTGCTGCCATCACTGCCGGTATCGGTGCCGTCGGAGCCCTCGGCCTTGGTGTCTTTGGCCGCCGTCGCTGCGACCGCCGCTGCCGCCGCCGTGGCCGCAGCGGTGTCGGACGTCTTGTCCGGCGTCGTCTTGGACGGTGTCGGCGTGGCCGGAGAGGTCTTGCGCTTGTAGCCGGTGCGCTGACGATAATCATTGCCGCCGACCAGCACCCAGATCAGCAGGACAGCCAGAAGGGCGACGAGACCGAAGACGGCGGTGAACAGAATGGGCATGCGTACCTCCCTTGGTTGACGCAAGGGTCGCGTTTTCAGGCCCGCTTGGCAAGGGGGGCCGGATCAGCCGGAAATCCGCTCGAGCGCGCCGGACAGTTTCTCCCGTCGCGCCCTGGCCGCTTCGAGGCGTTCGCGCTGTTCCTCGACGACCTCTTCGGGCGCCTTGGCGAGGAAGTTCTCATTGCCGAGCTTCTTCTCGATCCCGGTCACGTCCTTGTCGAGCTTGCCGATCTCCTTTTTCAGCCGGGCGGTCTCGGCCTCGAGGTCGATGAGTTCGGCCACTTCCAGCGCGATGGTCGCCTCGCCCAGAACGGCCTGGACCGATTTCTCCGGCGCGGTCTCATCCATGTCGATGGTGGAGGTCCGTGCCAGACGCGTCACAAGGCCGGAATAGGTATCGAGGCGCCGGCGGCTCTCGGGCGCGGCATCGACCAGCGTCAGCGGCACTTTCGCGCCGGCGGGCACGTTCAGGTCCCCGCGCAGGGAGCGGACCTCGGAAATCAGGTCGATCACCCACTGGATTTCCGCCGCCGCACCGGCATCGATCATGTCATCGCCATGGGTCGGCCAGTCCGTCAGCATCAGGAAGCCGTCGCGCTTCGGCCCGAACTCGGCAAGCTTGTCCCAAAGCTCCTCGGTCACGAAGGGCATGAAGGGGTGCAGGAGCTTGAGGATCTCATCAAGCACCCAGCCGGTCACGCGGCGGGTCTCGGCCTTGGCTTCTTCATCCTCACCGTTCAGGAGCGGCTTGATGAGTTCCAGATGCCAGTCGCAGAAGACGTTCCAGACGAATTTGTAGATCGCACCGGCGGCGTCATTGAAGCGGTAGGCCTCAAGCGCTGACGTCACCTCGCGGGTGGCCTTCACGCATTCGCCCATGATCCAGCGATTGATCGGCTGTTTCACCTTGTCCGGCGTCACCTCGGCGGCGTCCCAGACCACGCACTCATTCATCTGGCAGAATTTCGCCGCGTTCCAGAGCTTGGTGGAGAAGTTGCGGTAGCCCTCGATGCG
>CAZXWB010000347.1:0-2140 GCA_964644395.1 uncultured Hyphomonadaceae bacterium
TCGACGAGCTGCAGCTGGACGTGTAAGGCGAATGCGGCGCGGCTATTGGAGGTCGTAGGCGCTGTTGTCTTCCGAGAGGAAGCCACAGCCCTCGGCGATGTCGGATTCCTGTGAAGAGATCGTGTCGGTGTGTCGTTCTTCCTGCCAGTCGGCGTGACCGTCGGCCCAGGCGACGCATGTGGTGCCCAGATGCCGGAAGCCCTGCGTTCCCGCGGCTCGGCCGCCGAAGGAGGCGTCTGAGGGGCTGGGAAACGGCGATCGCATGAACTTGTTTGCGCCCCCGGCGTATTGCCCGTCGCCGAACAACGCGCAGCCGGCCGGGTTGCCGATGTCCTCCTGACGAACGGGGCGCTGGATGCCTTCCATCTGGCCGTGCCCGACGTAGGAGGTGTTGTAGTTGTAGCCGGTGTAGGGGTCATCGGCCCAGTTATGTCCGCCATCGAACGACGGGCACTGCTGGATCGCCCCCGACCCTTCACCCTCCCAGAGCAGGCCCGGAATGACGTCCGCATCGCGGCCGTCACGGTACTGAATGGTTGTGAAATCCCACGCGAGCGATCGCCGCTGATCGCCGCGAATCTCCATGCGATACGCCGTCGGGTAGCTGCCATCGTGGCCGGCGGCGTACATGCTTGCCGCCGACGCCATGCCGCGCAGATTCGTCAGACACACTACCCGTCGGGCTTGCCGGCGGGCCCGCTGAAGGCTCGGCAGCAGGATGGACACCAGCAACGCGATGATCGCAATGACCACCAGCAACTCGATCAGCGTAAAGCCTCGGCGATGGCGGATGCGGGTTGTCACCGGTTGGTGGGTCATGCGTGTCTCTGTCGTCGCAGTAAGGCGAACGAGCCGCACAGGAGCGTCGCCAGGGTAACAGGCTCGGGAATGACGAAGTGCCCGGCCAGCCGCTCGACTGACATTGCGTCTGTATCGGCAGTATTGTAGTGGGCCAGCAGAATCGCGGCGTCGTCGGCATCGACGATTCCGTCGCCGGTCAGGTCGCCCTCGGCCCAGGCGTGAGTCGCCACACCGTCGCGGTAGCTGCCGAGCATGGTCCATGCGTCGATGAAGTCCACGACACCGTCCAGATTCAGGTCGCCGGGGAGGGCATGGACGGCTGCGTCCGCAACGGCGTCAATTTCGGGCACGAGCTCCGCGTCGGATGCCACCTCGATGCGGACGTAGCGGATCCACTTATGCCCCGTGTCCGCGTCGGCGAAGGTCTCGGGCAGGGCGGAAAGGTCCAGTCCCAGTCCGCCGGCCGACTGGCCGTAGGCTTGGCAGAGCTCGGCAACGGTATCGCCGTTGAAGTCGGCTGCGGTGATGCTCGGATTCAGCGGCAGCGTGGGATCGGTGGGTTGGCCCCACCAATCGTTCCAATCGCCGAGGGTTGCGTCGGGGTTGTCGGGGTCAAACACGCGGCCGAGGGTTGGGGCGAACCCGTCCGCCGTCGTGGACAGTTGTTCCCACGTAACCCCGTTCTGGCTGACAAGGACGGTTCCGCCCTCGCTGGAGGCAATGCCGGTGACGGTCGTGTTGTCCGGGTCGCCATTGGTCCACAGATTGCCCGAGGCGGTCTGTTGGATCGAGTTGCCGAAAACAGAGAGGTCCACGCCATAGGGGTTGAGCGGGTCGTCGATCACGCGGTGGTCGAAGGACAGGGTCAGGTGACCACCGATGCCGATACTGACGAGCTCATCCGCCAGCCAGGCGGGGTGTACCGGAAGCACCGGGGCCTGGTCTTCCTGAATGTCCCAGCCATCGCCGGAGGTGTCGACCGTCGGTCGGCCCGTGGCGCTGAGAGGATTATTGAACTTGTGTGCTTCGCTGGTGAACTCGCGACCGACGCCCGTGCCCTCAGTGTAGCTCACCACGGCCGATGCGAAATCAGAGGCGTCGAAGGTGTAGTCCGCACGGGCCACCCCGCCGGCCAGCGCGATTGCGCCGGCCAGCAGGAGTGCCCAACGGCTTGTCATGCGGTGTGTCACGAGCGGTTCCTTTTCCGCGTGAGGACGGCCAGGCCGCCAATGCTCAGCAGTGCCATCGTCATCGGTTCAGGGATGGTCGAAGGCGGATTTGGGCTTCCGTACACCCACGCGTCCATGCTGCCATCAACCACCGTCCGTCCGCCGGCACC
>CAZXWB010000348.1:0-2134 GCA_964644395.1 uncultured Hyphomonadaceae bacterium
GCCAAGAAGGCTGAACTCATGAAGAAATTCGCCCAGACCGAGGGCGATACCGGAAGCCCGGAAGTCCAGGTGGCGATCCTCACCGAGCGCATCACCAACCTGACCGAGCATTTCAAGACCAACAAGAAAGACAACCATTCCCGGCGCGGCCTCCTGAAGATGGTCGCCAATCGTCGGAAACTGCTCGACTATGTGAAGTCGCGCGACGAGGAGCGCTACAGGGCGCTCATCAAGGAGCTCGGCCTGCGCCGCTAAAGGCGGGCCACCAGAAACCGCCGGGCCATGGGGGTCCGGCGGTTTTCGTATGTAGGAAAGACGAAAACCGTATGTTCGATATTCAAACCGTGTCGCTGGAATGGGCCGGCCGCACGTTGACGCTGGAAACGGGCCATGTGGCCCGCCAGGCCGATGGCGCTGTCATGGCCACCTATGGCGAGACCACCGTTCTCGCCACCGTCGTGGGCCGCCGGGAGGCGAAACCTGACCAGGATTTCTTCCCGCTCACCGTGAACTACCAGGAAAAATACTTCGCTGCCGGCCGGATCCCCGGCGGCTATTTCAAGCGCGAAGGCCGCCCGACGGAGAAGGAGACGCTGACCTCGCGCCTCATCGACCGTCCGATCCGCCCGCTCTTCGTGAAGGGCTTCAAGAACGAGGTGCAGGTCATCATCACCGCGCTCAGCTATGATGGGGAGAATGACCCGGACATGGTGGGCATGGTGGCGGCGTCGGCGGCGCTGACCCTGTCCGGCCTGCCCTTCATGGGCCCGATCGCCAATGCCCGCATCGGCTACCGTGATGGCGAGTATATCGTCAATCCCACCGCCGAGGACATGGAGGACACCGCGCTCGACCTCGTCGTCGCCGGCACCCAGGATGCGGTCATGATGGTGGAATCGGAAGCCAGTGAGCTCTCCGAGGAAGTCATGCTCGGCGCGGTCATGGCCGGTCACAAGGCCTTCCAGCCGGTGATCGATGCCATCATCGACCTGGCCGAAAAGGCCGCCAAGGAGCCCTGGGACTATGAGCCCGAGGACACGTCCGCGGAGCTGAAGGCGATTCAGGACATTGTCGGTTCCGACCTCTCGGAGGCCTATCGCATCAAGGACAAGCAGGCGCGCCAGGAGGCCGTTGCTGCCGCCCGCGAAAAGGCCGCCGAGGCTCTGGTCGCGACCGAGGAGAAGCCCGAAGGCATGGACGCGAAAGTGTTCAAGTCGGTCTTCAAGGAAGCCGAAGCCGCGGTGGTGCGGGGTGATATCCTGCGCACGAGCGTGCGCATTGATGGCCGCAAGCTCGACGATGTGCGCCAGATCGAGGCGCAGGTCGGCCTCTTGCCGCGCACACATGGCTCGGCGCTCTTCACCCGTGGTGAGACCCAGGCGATCGTTGTGGCGACGCTCGGCACCTCCGAGGACGAGCAGTATATCGACAGCCTCGACGGCTCCAAGAAGGAGCGCTTCCTGCTGCACTACAACTTCCCGCCCTATTCGGTGGGCGAGACGGGCCGTATGGGTGGCACCAGCCGGCGCGAGACCGGCCACGGCAAGCTGGCCTGGCGCGCAATGAAGTGCGTGCTGCCCGATGCCGCCACCTTCCCCTACACGATCCGCCTCGTTTCGGAGATCACCGAGTCCAACGGGTCGAGCTCCATGGCGACCGTTTGCGGTTCGTCGCTCGCCCTGATGGATGCCGGTGTGCCGATCACCCGGCCGGTGTCGGGCATCGCCATGGGCCTGATCAAGGAAGATGACGGCGTGGCCGTCCTGTCCGACATTCTCGGCGACGAGGATCATCTCGGCGACATGGACTTCAAGGTGGCCGGTACCACCGAGGGCATCACCTCGCTGCAGATGGACATCAAGATTGCGGGCATCACCGAGGACATCATGAAGACCGCGCTCGAACAGGCCAAGGGCGGTCGTGCCCACATCCTGGGCGAGATGAACAAGGCCATGACCGGCGCGCGCGATGGCCTCTCGGCCCATGCGCCGCAGATGATGGTCATGAACATTCCCGTGGACAAGATCCGTGACGTGATCGGCTCCGGCGGCAAGACGATCCGCGAGATCGTCGATACGACCGGTGCCAAGATCAGCGTTGAGGATGATGGCTCGGTGAAGATCTCGGCGGTGAA
>CAZXWB010000349.1:0-2132 GCA_964644395.1 uncultured Hyphomonadaceae bacterium
GGCGTGAAGCTCACGCCGCTGAGCGAGGAACAGGCCGACTATATCGGCGTGGCGCCGGAAGGGCCCTACAAGCCCGACCATTACCGGTACTGATCCGAACGAGACGCCGCTGCCCGTGCCGAATTCCGCCAAAGCCTATGTCCTGACGCTGACCTGCCCGGACCGCGTGGGCATTGTCGCCGGCGTGGCGCGGCACATGGAGGCGGAAAACTGCTTCATCCAGCGCTCGCGCAGCTTCGGCGATGCCGCCACGGGGCAGTTCTTCGCCCAGATCGCCTTCCATCCGGTATCAGGGCCCTTCGACCTTGAAGGGTTTCGCCTGCGCACCGGTGAACTGGCCGACAGCCTCGACGCGCGCATCACGGTGCACGATGCGCGCGCGAAGATGCGCACGCTGATCATGGTGTCGAAATTCGATCACTGCGCCCACGCCCTGCTCGACGGCGCGCGCAAGGGGGCGATCCCGATCGAACCGGTGGCCATTGTGTCCAATCACGAGGATTTGCGCGGCCCGCTCGCGCACTGGGACCTGCCCTTCCACCACGTCCCGGTCAGTCAGGAGACAAAGCCGGCTGCGGAAGCGGCGCTGTTCGAGCTCGTCACCGAAACCCGTGCCGACCTCGTCGTGCTCGCGCGCTACATGCAGATCCTCTCGCCGGGCGCCTGCGAGCGCCTGGCCGGGCGGTGCATCAACATCCACCATTCCTTTCTTCCGAGCTTCAAGGGCGCGCGGCCCTACCACCAGGCCCATGAGCGGGGCGTGAAGATGATCGGCGCGACGGCGCATTACGTCACGCCCGACCTCGACGAGGGTCCCATCATCACCCAGGTCGCCGAGCCGGTGGACCATAATCTCAGCGCCTCGGACTTCGTGGCCATGGGGCGCGACCTCGAGGCGCGTGCGCTGGTGCGTGCTGTGAAGGCGCATGCCGAACACAGGGTGCTGATGAACGGAATCAAGACAGTGGTGTTCTCCTGACACCCGGGACCTGATAGGCGGAGCCGCTGGACGGCATCAAATGACGAAAAGGGGCGCGGTGTATGCTCAAAAACTACGAATTCACGAGCGAGAGCGTCTCGGAGGGCCATCCGGACAAGGTCTGCGACCAGATTTCCGACGCCATTGTCGATCTCTTCCTGAGGCGCGACCCGACGGCAAAGTGCGCCGTGGAGACGCTGACCACCACGAACCGCGTGGTGCTCGCCGGCGAAGTGCGCACCAATAATGGTGCCGAAATCGGGCCGGAGGAGATGATCGAGACCGCGCGCGCCGTCGTGAAGCGGATCGGTTACGAGCAGGATGGCTTCCACTGGAAGGACATGGACGTCCAGTGCTTCGTCCACGAACAGTCCGCCGAGATCGCCCAGGGCGTCGAGGAAGGCCAGGGCCTGTACGGCGAGGAAGGCGCCGGCGACCAGGGCATCATGTTCGGCTTTGCCTCCAATGAGACGCCGGAAATGATGCCGGCGCCGCTCGTCTATTCCCACCAGATCCTGAAGCGCCTCGCCGAGCTGCGCCATACCGGCGAGCGTCCTGAATTCGAGCCCGACGCCAAGAGCCAGGTGACGCTGCGCTATGAGGACGGCAAGCCCGTGGGCGTGAACGCCGTCGTGGTGTCGACCCAGCACAAAGCCGATGTCGATCTCGACACGCTGCGCGAGCTGGTGCGCCCGGTGGTTCAGGAGGTCCTTCCCGAGGGCTGGTTCCCGCCGGAAGACAGCTTTTACGTCAATCCCACGGGACGTTTCGTGATTGGTGGTCCCGACGGCGATGCCGGCCTCACGGGGCGCAAGATCATTGTCGACACCTATGGCGGCGCCGCGCCCCATGGCGGCGGGGCCTTCTCCGGCAAGGACCCCTCCAAGGTCGACCGGTCGGCGGCCTATGCCACGCGGTATCTTGCCAAGAACGTCGTGGCCGCAGGGCTCGCGGAGCGCTGCGTGATCCAGGTCTCCTACGCCATCGGCGTGGCCCAGCCGCTGTCGCTCTATGTCGACACGTTCGGCACGGGCAAGGCGCCTGAAACCGAGATCGCCCGCGCCCTTCGCGCCGCCTTCGACCTCAGCCCCCGCGGCATCCGCACCCATCTGGGCCTGCAGGCACCGATCTACGAACCCACCGCCGCCTATGG
>CAZXWB010000350.1:0-2129 GCA_964644395.1 uncultured Hyphomonadaceae bacterium
CGGCGGCGACGCGATGTTAGAACGGCTGGGGATCTTGGAGCACAAGGCGCGCGTGCTGGGGGCCGAGTATGGGCAATAAATACCACGCGCGAGCTACGAAACTGGACGGCTACCGCTTCGATAGCCAAGCAGAGGCGCGGCGTTACGGCGAGCTGAAGCTCCTGGCGCGGGCCGGCGCAATCGAGGGCCTGGCCGTTCACCCCCGCTTTACCCTCCAGGAGGGCTTTGAGGACGCCACGGGGCAACGCTGGCGCGCGATAGCCTACGAGGCCGACTTCGGCTATACGGAGGAGGGGCGGCGCGTGATCGAGGATGTGAAGGGCTACGAAACCCAGGTCTTTAAGCTGAAGCGTAAGCTATTCTTAGCGCGTTACCCAGAAATCGAGTTGCGGGTGATCCCCGCGTAGGAGGCGACAAACAATGTTTAGAAAGATGACAAAACCGCAATACCCGCCCCGACTCTGGGCGCTGGTGGGCTTCCCCGGCAGCGGAAAGAGCACCTTTGCGACCCAGATGCGCGGCCCCATCCTGGCGATTGACGCCGACCAGCGCTTCGCCGAGGTGCTGGCCCTGGCCGGTGAGCGGGACGTGTACGAACTGAGCGAGGTCGCCGGCGACAATACGGACCCCGGCAAGATCGCGGCGCTGCTGGGCGAGGGCATGCCCGGCGCTGAGGTGGCCACTGTGGTGATCGATAGCCTCACGGCTATCATTGCCCCGCTGGTGACCAGGGCCGTGCGCGCAAATGACGCCGGCGAGCACAAAAACCGGATGTCAGCCTTTCGGGACAAGGCCCTGGCAATGCGCACGCTTCAGGACGCCGTGAGCAAGTGGGGGACTGACACGCTTTGGATCTATCACCTCCAGCGCGGGCGGGACGCCCAGGCCGAGGCCCAGATCACGGCCACGGTGAGCAGAACCGAGCTGGCGCGTCTCACGCGCTCGCTAAATCTCCAGATCGAAGTGATCCAGGAGGGGGACCAGCGCGGCGTCAAGGTGACGTGGGCGCGCCGGGGGCGGGCTTTCCCTATGGTCCCTATCCTCTGGGATGATACCGGCGCCTGGCGCGGTATGCCTGAGCGGATCGAGGCGGCGGTCTACGATGGGCTGGCCGCCGAAGAGGAGGAGGAGATCGCGAGCGCGGCGCCTGAGATTTTCCCCTCGCCGGCGACGGCTATCGCCTGGGGCTATGAGCAAGGCGCCTTCAACGCGCTTCAGCACGCGCGCAACGCCTACGATAAAGTAAAGCGGGAAGCGCAGCCCCAGACAGCGGCGGCGATGCGCGATTTGTGGGTGAGCGAGGTCAAGCGCCGTCTGGAGGGGGCCGGCCAGTAATGAAAATCGCTTCGCTTAGGGAATGCGTAGACCCCTGGCACCGGCTAGCGCTTCAGGCATTAGAACGCGCCAAGAGAGACGCTAAGCGTGGCGATCTCGGCGCCCTGGCCTGGCTCATATTTATCGGGAAAGACTGGGCCGACGCGCTGGCCCCGGGGGCCAGTGAGCAAATCCTGGACTTCGCGGCCCAGCAGATTGAAAAGGCGGACAAAGAGGAACTAAAGACAACTTGGAAACTATACTAAACGAAGGCGGTGAATGATGACATTAACAGATGCAATCGAGGCCCTACTCTTGGCAACGCGCGCCGATGGGCGCAGCGAAAGCACTGTGCGCAGCTACCGCTCGAAGCTGGGGCACCTGGTGGACTTTTTGGGCGGGGATGTACCCATCGAGGCGATCACGGTCCAGGACTTGCGCAGGTATATCGTAGACCTCCAAGATCGCGAGCGGCTCTATGAGGATCACCCGCACCACGCGCCGCGCGCCGGCCAGCTTTCGCCCTTTACGATCAATAGCTATGTGAGATCGATGAAGCGCCTTTTCAACTTCCTGGAGGAGGAGGGCGTGATCGAGACCAACCCGGTGCGCCGGATCAAAACCCCGCGCGCCTCGCGGGACGTCCCCCACGCGATCTCGGCCGAGGACTTCCTGGCGCTGCTCAAAAGCACCGAGGGGGAAGGGCTATCAGACCGGCGGGATCGGGCTATAATCCAATACCAGTGAATGAAATCATGAGGGGGCACAGGGCGGCGCTTGGGAGATAGGTTCCGGAACAACGATGTGTAAATCCT
>CAZXWB010000351.1:0-2129 GCA_964644395.1 uncultured Hyphomonadaceae bacterium
TCGGCGCGGTCACCGACCAGCGGGTTCATCAGCGCCTGATTTTCCTCGACCGTGGAGCCGCGCCTGCCTTCGCCGTAAACATCCACGCAGAGCCCGGCATAGCCCATGGCCGCCACGCGTCGCGCGGCATCGCGTTCATAATCGGACAGCCCCGCCCAGGCATGGCACACCAGAACAACCGGCACATTCTCGCCGCCCGGATGGGCCAGAAACGCCTCATAGGCCTGGGTGTCATCGGAATAGGAAAGCGTTTCCTCTCGCGCAGCCATCATCCCTCTCCTGCCTTGATTTCCTGTCCCTTTCATGGGCCAGACGCAAGGTCAGCGCAAGGGGGCGTCGCGGGATATTTCAACGGGCGTTGAGGAGGGGCTGTGACCGACACGCCGGATCAGCGACGACTTAATCCCCGTCCGTGGCGTCCTCAAGCACTTCGCCGGTTTTCTGAATGTCCTTGCCAACACCCTGAATCGTGTTGCAGGCCGCCAGGGTCAGGGCGAGCAGGAGAGAGAGGGCAATTGCAAGCGTGCGCATGAACTCAAGGCCTCACTTCAGACAAGCGCCGTCGGTCAGCGCCCACCAACAGGACGGACATAGCACCCTTTCGGTTCCGCATCCACTTCAAACATTGGTGATCGTCACCGGATCACCGCGCAGGCCACGCGTCCGCCGGCCCCGCCGATCGGCTGGCTGATCTGGTCGTCGGGGCTTTCATGGATGATCAGCGCTGAACCGTCATCATCGAGCAGGCGCGGCTTGCCCTGGGCCAGCGTGACCAGGCCGGTGAACACCTCTGCCTTCGCCGATCCATCGGCAAAGGCATAGATGTTGGGCAGGTCGCCGGCCTCGGGCCCGTCGGGATTGAGCAGGCCGTGGCCGCCTTCGATCTTGCCAACATGGCCGCCGGAGCGCTTGAAGGTGCCCGTGTCGCTGCAATCGCCCACGGCATGGAGGTGCAGGCCGTGCCAGCCAGGCGACAGCGTCCCCGGGCGCAGCGCGATGCGCATGAGCACGCCGCGCGGGCCCTGGGTCAGCTCCACCGTGCCGACATTGCCGCCGGTTTCGCCGACAATGCTGTAGGCCTTCGCCATGGGCGCCGGGATGGCCTGCTGCGCGCTGGCGGTGGCAAGGAGCGCCGCAGCGGCGGCGGTGGCAAGGGTACGGATCATGTTGAGGCTCCTGGCATTTGCGGTTTGAACTCTCCCGCGAGGCGTCATGCCGGATATAGACACGGGCGAAGCGAGGTACAGTCTTGACGCAGATGCAACGCGCCGACCGGCTGCTGGTTCGCCTCGGCCATTTCGAGAGCCGCGCGCAGGCCCGTGCGGCGATCGAGGCGGGCTGTGTGCGCGCCGACGGTCAGGACGTGCGCAAGCCCTCCCAGCTCATTGGCGCAGATGCAATGATCGAGGCGCGGCCCGCCCACCCCTATGTCTCGCGAGCGGCCCTGAAACTGCTACATGCGCTGGACCGGTTCGAATTGGACGTCAGCGATCGCCAGTGCTTGGATCTCGGAGCCAGCACGGGCGGGTTTACGGACGTCCTGCTGGAACGTGGTGCGGCCCGGGTCACGGCCGTCGATGTGGGCACCGGGCAGTTGCATGACCGGCTGAGATCCGACCCGCGCATCACCTTGCTGGAGGGCCGGGACGCAAGGGAACTGGTCGCCGCAGACCTCCCCGCGCCGCCGGATATTGTGACCGTCGATGCCAGCTTCATCGGCCTGGAAAAACTGCTCGCCCGGCCGCTCTCCCTCGCCGCACCAGCCGCCAGGCTCGTGGCGCTGTTCAAGCCGCAATTCCAGGTCGGTCGCGCCGCCATCGGCAAGGGCGGCATCGTTACCGATGCCAGCGCCACCGCCGCCGCCGAGGACGGTCTCGTGGAATGGCTCGCCGCGCAGGGCTGGCCGGTCGAACCCGGCAACCGCATCGACAGCCCGATCACCGGCGGCGATGGCAACCGCGAGCGCCTGATCCTCGCCAAACGCAACGGCTGACATCCGGACTCCTCGCAGTTGAACCAATTTGACGAAGTCCCCTCAGAAAGCCTTGAGTTTTTGGCGATTGAACAAAGTCAGCTACCGTCACGGAACTGGCCCCGCGCCTGCACGGGCGCGCGGAACAACAGGGAGT
>CAZXWB010000352.1:0-2126 GCA_964644395.1 uncultured Hyphomonadaceae bacterium
CGGTGGCTTCTTTCACGAGGACTTCTTCGGTCACCGTGGTGTACTCGGCCGGGATAATCTTGATCTCGGTGGATTCCGGACGGTCGACGACGGTCTCGGTCTGGATCTCGGTGGTTTCCGGGATCAGGACGCGGGCAAAGCACTCGCCGGGATCAGCGTTCGGCGGCATGTCGGCTTGAGCATTGTACTGCGCATAGGATGCGCCGGCAAAGGCAAACGCCGTCGCGGACGCAAAGAGCATCTTCTTGGTCATATCTTTTCCCCTTCGGCATGCATTGTGCATGACTCGGCTAAACATGACTCCGCACGGCCCTCACCGTGCATCGTCACCAGAAACAGGCCGGAGCCCCCGGACCCGAATTGCGCTTATACACATCATGACCCATTTGTCATGGGCAAAGCACAGTTGGTGCCGGGGCCGCCCTCGCCCGCATAGCATTATACAGCGTTAACGCAGCGGTTCGACTCCTTTTTTAACCATTCATTGTTTCTTCACGATCGACCCGATTCCGGCCTGCGGCCTTTAGGGCATCATTGCGAGCCGCACGACAGACCGCTAAGCGCTGGTGGCCGATCCCGGATCGCCGGAAACACCACTGAACCCTTGCGAGGTACACCACACATGATCGAACGCTACACCCGACCGGAAATGGCGGCGATCTGGTCGCAGGAATCGAAATTCTCGATCTGGCTGGAAATCGAGACGCTGGCCGCCGAGGCCATGGCGGAACTGGGCCAGATTCCCGCCGAAATACCTGCTGCTGTGCGCGCCCGCGGCGGTTTCGACGTGGCACGAATCGATGCCATCGAACGCGAGGTCAAGCATGATGTCATCGCCTTCCTGACCAGCGTTGCAGAGCATGTCGGCGCGGAGGCGAGCTATCTGCACAAGGGCATGACTTCGTCTGATGTGCTCGATACCTGCCTCGCGGTCCAGCTCGACCGCGCCGCCGGCCTTCTGGATGAGGGACTGGACCGGCTGCTCGCAGCCTTGAGGGCACGCGCCCTGGAAAACCGCCTGATCGCGACAATCGGGCGCAGCCACGGCATCCATGCCGAACCGACGACCTTCGGCCTGAAGCTCGCCAAGCATTATGCGGAGTTCTCCCGCGGCCGGGAGCGGCTGGCGGCGGCGCGCAAGGATGTCGCGACCTGCGCGCTCTCGGGTGCCGTGGGCACCTTCGCCAATATCGATCCGAGGGTGGAGGCCCACGTCGCCGACAAGCTCGGCCTCACGCCGGAACCGATCTCGACCCAGGTTATTCCGCGTGACCGTCACGCCATGTTCTTTGCCACGCTCGGCGTCATCGCGTCCTCGGTGGAGAATCTTGCCACGGAAATCCGTCATCTCCAGCGCACCGAAGTGCTCGAGGCGGAGGAGTATTTCTCCGCCGGCCAGAAGGGCTCCTCGGCCATGCCCCACAAGCGCAATCCCGTGCTCACGGAAAATCTCACCGGCCTCGCCCGGCTCGTGAGATCTGCGGTCACCCCCGCGCTGGAGAATGTCGCCCTGTGGCACGAGCGCGACATTTCCCATTCCAGCGTTGAGCGCGGCATCGGGCCCGACGCGACGGTGCACCTGGACTTCGCCCTGCACCGGCTGGCCGGCGTCATCGAGAAACTGGTGGTCTATCCCGAGCGCATGCGGGCCAATCTCGACCGGCTTGGCGGGTTGCACAACTCCCAGCGCGTGCTGCTGGCCCTCGTCGAAGCCGGTGTGACGCGCGAGGACGCCTACCGGCTGGTGCAGCGCAACGCCATGAAGACCTGGGCCGGCGAAGGCCCCTTCATCGACCATTTGAAGGGCGACGCGGAGGTCACCGCCAAGCTGTCCGAGGACAGGATCGAAAGCCTGTTCGACCTCGACTACCATTTCGCCCGCGTTGATGAAATCTTCGCCCGCGTGTTCGGCGAGACGGCCTGATCCATGCCGGGTCACGCCAGCTTCACTGCGGTTTGAATTGGCGCGGAACGCCCGGACGCCGTATCTGACCGAGAGATTTGCTGGCTGAATTGCAGGACAGGATGATGATGAGACGATTTCTTTCAACGCTTGCGTTTGGTGCATGTCTGGGCATGCCAGCCGTGGCGGAGGGTGAGAACGCGGCGGGAAGCGAATCTGTCCG
>CAZXWB010000353.1:0-2122 GCA_964644395.1 uncultured Hyphomonadaceae bacterium
CCATGTCCAAGCCCGCCGCCTCGCCCTTCATGGCGCAATATCTCGAGATCAAGGCAAACCACGACGACGCCCTGCTTTTCTTCCGCATGGGCGACTTCTACGAGCTGTTCTTCGAGGATGCCGAGATCGCGGCGCAAGTGCTCGACATCACGCTCACGGCGCGGGGCGAGCATGAGGGCCGGCCGATTCCCATGGCCGGCGTGCCCTTCCACGCCGCCGACAACTACCTCGCCCGGCTGATCCGGGCCGGGCACCGCGTGGCGATCTGCGAGCAGCTCGAGCGGCCCGAGGAGGCGAAGAAGCGGGGCTCCAAGGCGGTGGTGAAGCGCGGCGTGGTGCGCGTGGTGACGGCCGGTACGCTCAGCGAAGACACGCTCCTGCAGCCGCGCGCGGTGGATGCCCTCGCCGCGGTGGCCACGGCAAAGGGCGGCGCGGAGGCGGCGATTGCGCTGTGCGATGTCTCCACCGGCCACTTCGAGGTGAGCGAGGTCGCCGCCGGCGGGCTCGGCGAGGCGGTGGCCGCGCGCCCGGTGCGCGAACTCCTCGTGCCCGACACGGCCGGGCTCGCCTTAGATCCTGCGGGCATGGTCCTCACCGAACGCCCCGGTCGGATCGCCACGGCCAGGCGCGGGGAGGCGGCCCTCAAGGAAGCCTTCGGCGTGGCCGCGCTCGATGCCTTCGGCGCCTTCACCGCGGCCGAGCTCGCCGCCTGCGCGCTGCTGCTCGACTATCTCTCGCTCACCCAGGCCGGCGCCGAGGTCCGGCTCGACCCGCCGAACAGGGGCGCCGGCCCGGGTCATCTCGCCATGGACACTGCCACGCGGGCGAGCCTGGAGATTACCGAAAGCCTGGGCGGCGGCCGGTCGGGATCGCTGCTGGCGACAATCGACCGGACCGAGACCGCGCCCGGCGCGCGCCGCCTGGCCGACCGGCTGTCGCGCCCGAGCCTCGACAATGATGAAATCCGGCGCTGGCATGACGGTGTCGCCTGGCTGCTGGAGAGACGTGAGGTGTGCGACGCGCTGGGCCAGGCGCTGAAGGCCATGCCGGACATGGAGCGTGCCCGCGGGCGGTTGCGGCTCGGACGCGGCGGTCCGCGTGACCTGAAATCGCTCGCCGACGGCCTGAGGGCCGGGCAGGGGGCGGCCAATGCCTTCCCCGTCGATGGCGCGGACCTGCCGGGCCTGCTCGGCGACGCGTTGCGCGCCCTGTCGGTGAGCCATGCCCCAGCGCTGGCTGCGCTTGGTGACACACTGAACCGGGCGCTTTCTGACGAGGTGCCGCTACTCGTGCGCGATGGCGGGTTCATCGCGCCGGGCTACGACGCCGCGCTCGATGAGGCCCGCGCGCTGAAGGATGATTCGCGCAAGTTCATCGCCGCGCTCCAGGGCAAGTATCTCGACGAGACCGGCGTCGGTGCGCTGAAGGTGAAGCACAACAATGTGCTGGGCTATTTCGTCGAGGTGCCCGCCCGCCATGGCGACAAGCTGATGGCCGCGCCACTGAACGCGACCTTCATCCACCGCCAGACGCTGGCGGGTGCCGTGCGGTTCTCCACCGAGGAACTCTCCGGCCTGGCCGGCCGGCTGTCGCGCGCCGAAGAGGAGGCGAAGGCCCGGGAGGCCGCGCTGTTCGAGGAACTCGGCGCGCAGGTGGAGGCCGCCGCAGGTGAACTGCAGGGCTTCATCGAGGCGGCGGCGGAACTCGATATCAGCCGCTCGCAGGCGGTCTGGGCCCGCGAGGTGGACGCTGTGCGCCCGGAACTGGTCGACGCGCCGGTCCTCGACGCCGAGGGCCTGCGCCACCCCGTGGTGGAAGCGGCGCTGAAGAAGGACGGGCAGGGTTTCACCGCCAATGACCTCGCCCTCGATGCCGAAGGCACCGCGGCGCCGCGGCTGCAGGTGATCACCGGGCCGAACATGGCCGGCAAGTCGACCTATCTGCGCCAGGCCGCGCTCGCCATCATCCTCGCCCAGTCTGGCGCCTTCGTGCCGGCGCGGTCCCTGCGCCTCGGCCTCGCCGACCGTGTCTTTTCTCGTGTCGGCGCCTCAGATGACCTCTCGCGCGGACGTTCGACCTTCATGGTGGAAATGATCGAGACCGCCGCCATCCTGAACCGCGC
>CAZXWB010000354.1:0-2119 GCA_964644395.1 uncultured Hyphomonadaceae bacterium
AGCGATGGGGAAGAGGATGAGGCATGGGGCAGGATAACGGCCGGACATCTTCTGGAGATGCCAGAGGATGTCCGGTTTGTCTTTTAGGGAAGATGATACGTAAATTGCTCTATGTGCTATGCTCTCCTTTTTTGTTGCGTAATTTGCGCTTTGAATTACTGTGATGTACACTCTCATGTAGAGAAGAGAGAGAATGAAAGATATTCTCAGATTAACTTTGTATTTTTTAAATCCCACTACAATAAAAGAAGCTTTATTCGACAGGAGTAATAATGAATACAGATTCACCATCTATTACCTTCGAAGCAATTGAACCTTTCCTTAAATTAGCGGAGGAACAGGAAAAATCTCTTTATCAGGATATCGGTGAGTGGTTGGCCCAGATTTCCGACTACAATAAAGACCAACTAATGGGTATTTACGGAGAAATAAATAATTTAACCCGAGAGGTGCTTGATAAAGCTAAGATCGATCGTAGCAAAATAGTTCCTTTGTTGAAGGAAGCAAACTTCTGGATAACGCCTTCCATGAGATTAGATCTCCTGTACAAACTCAAAGCTTTATTGGAGAGTCCGGATGTTACTTCGGAACGCACAACTTCAACGTTTATCGAATATTATAAAGCTGATGAATGGTCTGAATTGGAAAATATGGTTTCTGATTGGCAATACAATCCACATTTTGCAAACCGAATGCATATCATTACTGACGCTTTAGAAGCCCACATAAGTGGTAAGTATACACTTGTAATCCCAACATTACTTTCCCAGGTTGAAGGAGTAGCCAGTAGTATCCTTGGGAAATCAGCAGGTCCGACTACAGGACTAATTAGAAAAGCAATAGAAGAAGATCAACAGATAGGATTTCTGCGTGCTGTATCAAAAGATATTCTAATTGAGTTTATCACAAGTCCCAGGGGATACGGAAGGGTAGGTAAGAAAAATCCAGAGGACTTTACTCCCTATGGGTTTCCAAACTGGTTAAAATCGCAGGGAATTCCCGATTCTCAATCTATCAATAGACACGGTGTCTTGCATGGTGTTCATTTAAATTATGATAATACGGAGAATTCATTGAGAGTTTTCCTCCTGTTAGATGTATTTTATGGAATAGAGAGAGTGGATTAAATTTTACGCTCATACAAAGTATAAATTATAGGTCAGGTAAGTTATGTCACATGTATTTGAAGATCCCCTGCAAAAGAAGTTAGAGGAAGATGTGTCACGACTGATGTCCAAACTAGGTAACGAGTCAAAAGTCGAGCGGTTTTTTGATTTTGTAGAAGAATCTATGAGACTCAGATTTCTCAAGTTAGAAGCAAATTTAACACACCCGGGTGAGAAAGGAAGTATGAGGGAAAGAAGAGTTGCTGACTTCTTAAGCTCAATCCTTCCAAAAAAGTATGGAATTGGCACAGGTCATATCATAAGTACACAAGAACCATTTATTAGCCATCAAACTGACATAGTGATCTATGATGCACAAAATGGTATAGCTTTACCCTATGATAACTATTATTCTATCTTCCCTTGTGAGTGGGTCTATGCGACTATTGAAGTGAAATCCAAATTAACAGCGAGTGATGGTGACAAAAGAGAAAAAACAAGCATCTATCAATGCATAGAGAGAACTGATCGCTTGAAGAAACTCAAGGGTTCTAATCTTCCTCAGATCCATAGTATCGTGTTTGCCTATGAAGCTGATTGGACTACTAATGCAACCAATAAAGTCAAACACTGGTTTGAGACTCTTGGCAATAATTATGCACTTAGATTACCTGAAATGGTCTTCGTGTTGAATCCTAATAGCTTCGTCCTATCAGCTGCCGGACAAAATAGATATAATGAAGATGGTAAGTTGCCTCTCCTATATCCAGAAATTTCTCTCTTACATTTTGTAACAGAGCTTCTTCAACGTTTATCCGAGACGGAAGAGAAGACTCTAAAAGCTGGTGTACCAACTATTTATCTTGAAGAATATAAAAAATGGTATCCAGGAGATCTTATGTCCAAAGTTTGGGATGATCATAAACATGAATGGGTGGATATTTGTTCTGTGCAAGGTGAAGAAATTCAAATACCTGGTCGAGAATGAAGAACCAGACTTCAAACACCCAGGA
>CAZXWB010000355.1:0-2093 GCA_964644395.1 uncultured Hyphomonadaceae bacterium
GCAATCGCGCCACCTTGCGGCGCGCTATCTACCAGGCGCAGCGCGTGTCGCCACCGTCAGCCGATATGCAAGCGGAAACGCCAGCCGCTGTCGATGCCGCCCACCAGGCCCTGGTTCTCGACCTGCTGCGCCAGCATGGCCCCCTGACGCTCGTCGAGATCGTCCGCCACGCCCGCCGTGCGGCTGGTGAACTGTTCATCGGCCCGAAGGTCATCCCGGCGCGTGACAGGCTGCTCGAGGCCGGACAGATCGAGCAGGACGGCAAACACTATCGACTCGTGCAGCCGTCTGCTCCGGCGACAACGGTCGTCAACATCCGCGATCTACCCGACGGCTGGCAGCAGGATCCGCGCAACGTCTACATCGGGCGGCAGAACGCTCACTACGGGGTATCCGCATCGAAGTGGGCCAACCCGTTCGTCATCGGGCGAGATGGAGATCGCGCCGCCGTCATCGAGAAATATCGAGAGCGCCTGCACGCCTCCTCCGCCCTGCTGGCTGCCGTCCCGGAACTGGCCGGCAAGCGCCTGGTGTGCTGGTGTGCGCCGGAAGCCTGTCACGGCGACGTGCTGGCCGATTTGGCCAACCGGCACGCCGCTGGCGAGCAGTTCGCTCCGCCGCCGGCCAGCACGCCACAACAGCCCGCACAGGAGCCTGGCACAAAACCGGTGCTGTCCACGCAAATCAAAGCCTACCTGCAGCGGCATGGGCCGTCGACGCGCGGGGCGCTGCGGTCAGCCCTGGAGTGTGACCTCAAGTCCCTGCTGTCTGCCGTCCAGGCGCTCAAGCTGCTGGGCACCGTGACCGAACTGTTTGGCGAACTGCGGCTGGCCGTGCGGCCCGGCCTCCAGGGCGCGATGGGCTACGCCGACATCGCTACCCGCCGCACAATTCGCACGCGACTCGAAAGGAGCGCCGGCCTTGACTAAGTCCGAGAGACACATCAACGCACGCACACCAAAAAAGAAACGGAGAGATGTGATGAAGGCTCAGCTTCTGTTTGTCTTAATGATCGGCTTCTTGCTCGGCACCCTGCTGACCCCGAACCTGGGCGCACAGGCGCAAAGCGGCGACCAACCGGTGGCCGACGAGCTGCCGACCATCGAGGCCGAATACCAGTTTCAGGCCGACGGCTATGATCTTCGCTACTACTTTACCTGTACCCCCGGCTTGCTCGGCGACGAGTATCTACTGCTCTACTGGCACGATCCCGTGCGTGGCCTGGTGGGGTATAGCTGCCAGATCGACCACGCGATCCAGGTGAAGCCCGTGCGCGGCGCGGGACCCAGGCGAGCAGCGTGATTCGACACTGTAGTAAGGAGAGCAAGCTGTGGCTAAACGCAAGAATCGTGTGAGAGCGATGCAGCACCATCACGGCCAGATCGAATCCATCAAGACGCTGGAACCCAACGCCACGCCGGCGCGCTGGCGACCGTTCTCGGACGCGCTGCTGGATGTGGCGAAACAAGCCCTGGACATCGCGCGGCGGTTGGAGGCGCGTGGGGCGGTGGACCGTCGCCCGGTCGATCAATTATCCGAACAGGTCGATGCACTGCTGTCGCTGGTGCCGGCCAGGGAGTCAGATGACGAGAGCGACGAGGAGTGATATGGGGCGCTATAACCTGACACGCCGCGACGAGATCATGGCCTATATCTGCGAGTACGCCGACGGCAAGGACGGGCCGACACCGTCCATCAACGAGATCGCCGGTCATTTCAAACTGGCCTACAGCACCGTCTATCACCACGTCTTGCGCCTGCGCGTCGAGGGGCGACTGCGCCAGGAGGATGGCAAACTGGTGGTCGTCGGCTCGGAATGGATCGCACCGGAGATTTTCTGAGGCGATACACATATTCGATAAGATTAACGACTGCACATGCGTTCGAGAGTGCGCTATACTGGGGACGATGGTTGACGTCTCGCGCGCAGCCCGACACCGTACCCCCCACTGCGCGCGAGATCAGGACAGAGCATGGGGTCGCCGAATTCCCCCCCCTGTGATGAGGTGACGCACCGGCGACCCCACATGCGCCAGGCGCGCCAGGCGTAAGGCGGGGCCAGGCCGGGTTCGACTCCCGGCAGGCGCACATAA
>CAZXWB010000356.1:0-2087 GCA_964644395.1 uncultured Hyphomonadaceae bacterium
TTGGCAACTATGTTGAGATGAGCTTCTGACGGAGCTCAGCCGGGCGAAGGCATCGTCTTTACACGTCCGTCGATCCTGTTTCGGCCCCTCGCCAACCGTCCAACGACCGGTGAGATTGGTGGAGCCGCCGGGTACCGCCCCCGGGTCCGAACCGCTTATTACACGCGCGTTTATCGCCATAGTTCTTGCGAACACTTTCAATATAGTCTCGTTTGCGCGCCGATTGAAGGGAAAACACCAGAATGCCCCATTCCGAGACACAAGCAGACGCCACACCGCCGCCGATCTGGAAGGCCGCAATGAAGGGTCTCTGCCCCACATGCGGGCAGGCCACCGTCTGGCGCGGCTACCTGAAGCTGAAGGATTCGTGCGAAGCCTGCGGGCAGGACTTCACCGGCGCCGACACGGGCGACGGGCCGGCCTTCTTCGTGAATTTCGCCGCGCTGATCATCTTCCTGCCGATCCTGTTCGTCCTGCCGGTCTCGAACCTGCCGCTCTGGGGCAAGGTGGTGGGCATGACCGGCATGACCGCGCTGATGGTCGCCTTCTGCCTCGCCGCCCTGCCCGCCACCAAGGCCCTGCTCCTGAGCTTGAAGATCAGGAACAGGGCCGGTGAGGGACGGGTGGACAACTGATCAGCGCGTGATGCGCAGGCGCGACAGGTCGGTACCGATAGCCGCAAAGCTGTCATTCAGCGCGCTCTTGTTCGGCGCATACCAGTACTTGCCGGGGTCGGTGGCGCAGTCCTTGTACATCTCCTTGGTCTTGTTGTTCACGCTGGAGGTGAACACGACCGTGTACACGATGATGCCCTGGTCCTTGGCGCGCTGGCACATGGCGGCCACGCGATCGTTGACCTCATGGCGCGCTGAACCACTGCCCTTGTTGCCGAAGATCGAATGGGCGATCCCCTCCTTCAGGCGCTCATAGCCGGTATAGTCGGAGTGGACCCCAGAAAGCCGGTCGTTAGGGCCCTGATTGTTGCCAACCCGGTAGAAGGTGCTTTCGCCGTCGGTCATGATCACGATGGCCTTGCGCCAGCGCGGGCTGTCCCAGAGCGACTGGCCGCTGTTGGGCACCATGACACCATATTCGTCATAGGCCGCCGTGCGCGGGTCTACAGCCGAGGACTCGGTGAAGGGCTCGCCGGGCGAGAGCACGCGGAGGCCCCAGGCCACACCGATGTCCACCAGCGTTCCGCCGCGGTTCCACGCCGTGATGGCGTCGACGGCGTCATCAATGACCGATTTGTCATTGGTGAGCGGCGTAACCGGCGTCGGGCACCCGAGGTTCGGGCCGGTAAAGCCGTTGGAGTTGCGGTCACCGCCCGGATCGATCGTGTCCGGATCGTCCGGGTCGTAATTGTTGTCGTCACCACGCGGATACTCGAAACGGGTCCAGTACTTGCCCGCGCCCGGCGCGTCGTCGGACATGGACAGGTCGTAGCCGGCCCGCTCGACCACGCAGCCCTTCCACTTGGCCTTGTCTGAAGGGTCATACGCGGAGCGCTCGGGATCATCCGGCGCCAGCAGACTCGGCGCGACAGGCCCCGGATTGACCATGGACGCAAAGGGAACAATACCGACGCGCAGGTCATCGGGCTCGGTGTCGTCGCCAAACAGGTTTTTGGTCAGGGAGTCAGACGCGTCGCGCAGCGACGCGATGTTCCCGCGGCTCCACATGGAGCCGGTATTGTCCAGCACCAGCGCCACCATGAGACCACCGCCGGCACGCTTCACTTCCGTGGTCGCGCCAAGATACATCTTTTCGCGTCCGACGGTGGACATGAAGAAGGTGTCGAGCGTGAATGAACCGGTCACGACGACATGCTCACCCTCCTGGCGCACATTCACCGCGGTCACCTCGGATCCGGGCACGTTGAAATTCTTGGACACATAGGCGCTGGCGACCTGTTTCAGTCGCTCTTCGCTGTCATAGGTCATGCCCGCC
This sequence comes from uncultured Hyphomonadaceae bacterium, assembly GCA_964644395.1. Taxonomy (GTDB): domain Bacteria; phylum Pseudomonadota; class Alphaproteobacteria; order Caulobacterales; family Hyphomonadaceae; genus JBGSUF01. The sequence goes on from CAZXWB010000356.1 coordinate 1,951, forward strand.
GTGAGCGCAGCCGAGTCCAGTGCGGCCTGGAACTGGTAGCGCGCGAGCATGGCGCGCGACCCATCAATGGCCAGCCCCGTCAGCCCCATCAGCGGTATGATGACGAGGCCGAAATTGATGGCGATGCCACCGTCGCG
>CAZXWB010000357.1:0-2080 GCA_964644395.1 uncultured Hyphomonadaceae bacterium
CGGGTTGAGGTCCCTGATGTCGCTTCAGCGCGTTGGCAGCGGCGGCGCCTTGCCAAGTTCCGAGTCCACCGGGCGCGAGGCGAACCAACCGATCACCAGCGGCAGCAGGATGCCGGGCAGGCCTTCATAGACGTCGGAATGCCAGCCGAGGCCGAAACGCCAGATGAGTGCCGTGACCACGCCGGTGAACATCAGCGCTATGGCGACCGGCTCGCTGACCTTCCGGTTGAGCGCAAGCAGCGCGAGCAGCGGCGCGAAGGCCGAGGCGAGCGTGGACCAGGCGAGGATGACGAGGCTGAACACGCTCTGGCTGCCCGACAGGGCGAGACCAAGCGCCACCAGCGTCGTGATCGCCGTGGCGGCCTTCAGCAACCAGGGCCGCTCCAGGCGCTCCGGCGTCAGGTCATGGGTGATGGCGGCGGAGCAGGACAGGACCAGTGAATCGGCCGTGGACATGGTGGCGGCGAAGATGCCGGCAAGGATCAGGCCGACCAGCACCGGCGGCAGGAGTTCCAGCGCCATTTCCGGCAGGGCGAGTTCCGGGTCCATGCTGGCAAGATCGGGCAGGTAGATTCGCGACAGCATGCCGACACCGGTCGCCAGTGCGTAGAACAGGGTGAAATAGCCATAGTACCAGGCCCGGGCGCGCATCATGCTGCGCTCGTCATCCAGAGCCATGAAGCGGACCATGACATGGGGCTGGCCGACCACTGACAGACCGGCAAACATCCAGCCGAGGACGAAGAGCGCCATGCCCGCCGCCCCTGCGAGCAGGAGGTCGTCGGGGAAGAGGTTCAGGAATCCGGGCACGTCCGACCACTGGTCGATGGCGCCCGACAGACCGCCCATCCCCTCGACACCGATGATGAACAGCAGCCCCATGGCGACCAGCATGGCAAGCGACTGCGCCCCGTCAGTCCAGATCGAGGCGCGCAGGCCGCCGACAATGGAGTAGGCAATGACAACCAGCGCCACCGCCACCGCACCGGCGCGCGGATCAAAGCCGAGCACGCCCTGCAGCGCCTTGCCGCCGGCCGAGATCTGGGCGGCGGCATAGGCGATGAGGAAAACGACCATGATCACGGCAGCCAGCCGGCGCCAGACGGGAAAGTCTTCGCCATTCCAACGCGCCATGACCGAGGCGAAGCTCGCTTCCTTCGTCACGCCCGTGGCGCGGCGCAGCTGCTTGTGGATGAAGAGCGAGCCGAGGAAATCCCCGAGAATCCAGCCGATCATCAGCCAGATGGCGGCCAGGCCAGTCTCGTAGGTGTAGCCGATAACCCCGATGAACATGTAGCCGGAATTGTTCGTGGCCACCGCCGACAGCCCGGTCAGCCAGGGGCTGACGCTGCTGGAGGCGAGGTAATAGTCCTGTCGCCGGCCCGTCGCCTTGCGCGCCGATGACAGGCCGATGGCGAGGAAGACTGCGAGGATCGTGAGGAAGCTCGCAGTGATCATGCCGCGTGGCGCAGTTCGGCCTTCGGTTCCCGCTCGCCCGGCTCGATCAGCGCGCTGTGCAGCGCCTTCACTGCCGCGTCGAAACGCTCCTCATCGACCACGAGCTGCAGGTCGGTGTTGCGGGTCAGCTGCATGATGCCGAGCAGCGCCACGCCGGCTTCCCGCAGCGCCCCGGTGGCGTCGGCGGTGATGCCCGGCAGGTCGAGGTCTGCCCCGATCACCGAGACGATGGCAAGCTTGCGGATCGAGATCGTCGCGCTCGGAAGCGCCGCTTCAATCTCGGCCACGGTGCGCTTCACCGACTTGCGCGAGGCGTCGACAAAGTGGGTGATGGTGTTGGCATTGGAGCATTTCGACACGATGCGCACACCATGCCGGGTCAGCGCGTCGAGGATCTTGGCGTCATAGCCCTTCACGCCGACCATGTCCTGTTCGAAGACTTCGAGCGCCCAGACACCGTTCAGTCCGGTGATGATCTCGGCACGCGGGCTGTCGGGCTTGAAGCCGTCGCTGATCGTGGTTCCGGCATCGGCCGGGTCGAAGGTGTTCTTCACGCGCAGCGGAATGCCGCCCTGGCGCAGCACCTTCGCCGCCTTCGGATGGACCGCCTCCATGCCCATGT
>CAZXWB010000358.1:0-2071 GCA_964644395.1 uncultured Hyphomonadaceae bacterium
GCGCAGGAAGCGCCACCAGTGTTCCTCGATCTCCAGCATGTCCTCACCCTCAAGATAAGGACGCACCAGGTTTTGAAGCAGCGGCTTGATCTCCCACCATTTGTTGGGGCTGGCCGCGACCACGCCAAAGGCGCCATCCTGCGCCACCGCCCGCAAAAGGATCACCTCGCGGTTGATCTCCACCACATCGAAATGCGACAGGCGAAGCGCGCCATTCGGGATAAGAGCCTCGAGACCGAAGACCGGCTCCTGCGCGCCATAGGCGTACAGTCCATTCGGGTCGCGCGTTGCAAACAGGGGATGACCCGAAGCAAGGGGCGCAGTGAGGGCACTCCCGGCAAGGCCAGCCAGCATTCCACGGCGAGAGAGTTTCATGAGGACACTCCTTTTGCGGCAAGCGCATCTGAATGCGGTGAGGCGACGGCCATTCCTGGCATCGCCTCGCGGGGGATGATGGCGCCGCGGTGCTGGATGACGGCGGCGGCCAGCTGATTGCCGGCGCGGGCGGCGGCCTCAAGGGTCTCTCCTGCGGATCGCGCGCCGATAAAAGCGGCATTGAAGCTGTCGCCCGCACCCGTGGTGTCGACAGGCTTGATCGTGGCTTCGACCGGCACCCGGTATCCATCTGCGCCGCCGGTTTCGCCGTAGAGGATGGCGCCCTGCGCGCCGCACTTCAGGGCAATCTGGCGGGCGCCCCAACCTGTCCAACGCGCGGCATGGTCGGCGCCGCCGACCTGGCCGTAAAGCGCGTTCTCATCCTCGATGGTGGGCAGGGCGAGGGTCACGTGCTGGCCGATGGCGGCGATCGCATCGCGGGCCCCTCCGGCATCCCGCCAGCCCCGTGGGCGATAGTTCGGATCGAACACCACTTCACCGCCACGCGCCTTGACGGCTTCGGCCACACGGCAGAGCGCGGCACGTCCGGCGTCATCGAAGATCGAGAGCGTGATGCCCGAGAGGTAAAGCCAGTCTGCCTGGCGCGCGAAGGCAAGTGCGTCGGCGGCCCCTTCCATGTCGAAGAAGGCGCGCGCGGCACTGTTCTCACGCCAGTAATAGAAGCTCCGCTCGCCGGCATGGTCGGTCTGGATCGCATAGAGGCCGGGCAGGCGGGTCGGATGGCGCAGGACATGGCCAACCTGTATGCACTCCTTCTCCCATTGGCGCAGCAGATGATCGGAATAGGGATCGGTTCCCAGCGCCGAGATGAAATCGGGCGCATGACCCAGTCTTGCGAGATAGATCGCGGTGTTCAGCGTGTCGCCGCCAAAGCCCAGCCGGTCGCCGCCGCCCGGCGTGTGGGAAAGCTCCAGCAGTGCTTCGCCGATGATCGCGATCCGCGCCATCACCAGTTCCACATGGTGCCGTCCTGCAGCCGGGCGACGGGCAGCTGCTTTGGCTCATAGGGATGTTTCGCCGCCAGTGCCTCATCAATATCGACGCCAATGCCCGGCTCATTGCCGGGATGCAGGTAGCCGTCCTTAAAGCTGTAGGCGTGGGGGAAGACCTCATCGGTTTCCGGCGTGTGGCGCATGTATTCCTGGATGCCGAAATTCGGGACCCACAAGTCGAAATTCAGCGCCGCACCCATGCAGGCCGGCGAGAGATCGGTTGCGCCGTGGCTCCCGGTGCGAACCTGATAGAGGGCGGCAAGGCCTGCAATCTGGCGCAGATGGGTGATCCCGCCGGCGTGAACGACGGTCGTGCGGATATAGTCGATGAGCTGGTTCTGGATCAGCTCACGGCAGTCATGGATCGTGCTGAAGATCTCGCCCACCGCAAGCGGAGTAACGGTGTGCTGGCGCACGAGGCGGAAGGATTCCTGGTTCTCCGCGGGGGTGCAGTCTTCCATCCAGAAGAGGCGATAGGGCTCCAGGCTCTTGCCGAGCCGCCCGGCCTCGATCGGGGTGAGGCGATGGTGGACATCGTGGAGAAGCTCGACCTCCCAGCCATGGGCCTCGCGCAGGCGATCAAACAGTTTCGGCGCGAAATCGAGATAGGAACTCGTGTTCCAGAGTGTCTCGGTGGGCAGAGTACCGTCGGCGGGCTCGTAATACATCTGCCCGCGACCGAC
>CAZXWB010000359.1:0-2069 GCA_964644395.1 uncultured Hyphomonadaceae bacterium
CTCGATGGCGGCCAGGAGGCCCGTCACCATGACGCGGTCGGCACCCGACCAGAGGCTGCTGAAGGCCTGCCCGACGAGTTCGCGCCCGATCATCGCCTCCATTTCCGCGCCGGCGCTGCGGAAGGTCCAGGTGGAAACGTCCTCGCGCTGGAGCACGAAGAGCAGGCCGATCATGCCGCGATGGTCGGCGACAAGGGGGTCTGAGACGTCATCTGTGCCTGTGCGGGCGGAGAGTTTCTGCCAGGCCTGGAGCATGGCGCGCGTGTTGGGATGGAGATACTTGCCGATCATGGGGCGTGCCGAACCTTCTTTGCCGGGGCTTCTGGCCCTTGTCTTTCCGGAGTAAGTCCGCGCCTGTCCCTCGTGGCACGGCGTCCTCCACTCTGGCGCTCCCATTCGCAAGCCGGGGGCCATGCCCCTGCCAAGCGAGCGCGCCGGCGCGCGGCCCGCCTTTTGGGGAAAGCTTCGCGCGAACCGTGTTTTCACCCGACCGGTGCGGGAGAGGAGCACAGGCACGCAGTCGCCTCTGGCACGAAACCTGCGAGACAGCCGCGGGAATGAAAGGGAGTCGCCCCATGAACGTATCAGCCCGGCACATCGCCTTTGGTCTGGCCGCCCTCGCCGGCGCGGCGCTTCTCACTGCCGGTATGGCGATGGCCGGCGAAAAGGGATCGGGCTGCTGCAAGCCCGGAAACATGGGTCCCGGCATCAATGTGCCTGGCACCGGCGTCGCCCCGCCGGTCTACACGCCCCCGCCGGTCATGGGCGCGCCGGGCGGCATGCCGAAGAAGCCCGGCTGCTGCAAGAACACCTTCGTGCACGGCGTGAATGTGCCGGGCGTTGCCGTTCCGGCGCCAAACATTTCGGTCTCGACGCCAAACGTCATGGTGAACCAGGGCAGCGTGACGGTCGGCGGCGCGCAGTTCGTCGGCGGCGGCCTGAATGTCGTCGGTGGCGGCGGCTCCGGCGGCGGCGACATCATCTTCAGCGGCGGTGGCGGCTATTTCCCCCAGCCGGGCGTGGCGCCCTCGGCCCTGCCCGGACTGAAAGTCACCGGCGGTGAGGAAACCGTGACCCGGACCGTGACCGAAAAGGTCCCGACACAGGTCCGTGCCTGTGTCGAGCGCGCCAGCAATGCCGTGTCCGTGCGTCCGGTGCGCGCAGTATGCATGGACGATACCGGCACACCTCATCCGGCCTCCCGCCTCGATGACAGCCGCGAGGTGAAGCCCGATTACAAGGGCGAGGTTTTCCGCTGCATGGCCGGAACGAAGATGCAGGTGACCGTGGGCCAGCTGGTGAACGGCAAGGCCGACTTCGCCCAGGGCCAGTCATTTTCCTGCAAGAAGGGCGAGGCCCTGGTGCACCATCCCGATGGCCGCCTTGTCTGCGCGCCGCAAACGCCCGAGCGCAACTGCAATGAACGCTCCCTGCTGCGCAAGTACGGCCCCGGCATCAAGCTGGTGCGCATGGCCGGCATGAAACAGGCCTGCCAGCCGGTAACGCGGACGGTCATGAAGCCCGTGTCCCGCCAGGTGTCGGTGAAGAAGCCGAACGCCGCCTCTCCCATCGTGTTTGACGGTGGCGTCGGCCAGGGCGTGAACTGACAGGGCTTTGGAACACATGGACCGCGGGAAGGCCCGTCCGGCAAGCCGGGCGGGCCCTTTCAATGTGCGCTGCAACATTTCCTTTGACCTGTGACAAAAGTGTCACTATCGCCCTGAAATCAAGGCTTGCCAGCGCTGCTGACTGGCATCGCATCTTGGCTTGTCCGGCGATCCGTCCGATGCTTTCGCATACACATTCGACGCAGCCAACTGCGCACCAAAAGCCAGAAAAAACCAAGGGATGGATTCCGTGTCAGACACTCAAGAGAACAAGCGAACCTTCGGCCTTCGCAGCGCCCTCGGCCTGTCCATCGGGCTTGGCGCGTTGTGCGCGGCCGCGCCGGTCGTCGCGCAGGAAACCGGCGAGCCGGCCGAAGGGGCAGAGGAGAGTCGCCGCCTCGGCGCGGTCACGGTGACCGCCACCCGCCGCGAGGGCGCCACTGTGCAGGACGTGCCGATCGC
>CAZXWB010000360.1:0-2065 GCA_964644395.1 uncultured Hyphomonadaceae bacterium
AGGCCATGGAAATCCACCTCGTCGCCGTCCAGCCGCGCGCGCAGGTCGAGCCCGCTGATCGCCACGGACCGGACCTCGGGCACAAACAGGCCCGGCCAGGCGAGCTCGGCCACGCCGGTGTCGAGGCTGAGCGGCGTATGGCCGTTGCCCTCGATGCGCAGCCCGGCCAGTTCGATGCGGTCGAAGGTCAGGGATGTGACCTCTATCTCGCAGGAAAGCCCCTTGCCGGTGCACCAGCGCGCCACCGCCGCTTCCGCCAGGGCGGTGCGCATTAGCCAGCCGGTCCCGGCCGCCGCAAGCGCAAGCGCGAGCAATCCGCCACTGCCCCAGAGCAGCCAGCGTGCCCGACGCGGCCGGTCGTCGTCCGGTGTGCCTCCGCTGGCGGTCAATCCTGTCTCCCTGCGCGTGTGTCCCGTGGCCCGCTGATTGCATCCTGCCGGGTGTTAAGCCGGGAATGTGATGAATCGCCCCTCAGAACTGCATGACATTATGTCGAATTTAACGCCAGCGCTTGACCTTGTCCCGGCGAAAGTCATTGATAGGGGCGTCCTTGGGCGGGGCGTGTCTGTAGTCTCGCTGAGGGCGTAGCGTATGAGCAACGGTTTCGATCCCCGTATCCCAGAAGATGTCCTCGATCCGGAGCGCGGCGCCGGCTGCGGCACCGCCGAACGGCGCAGGCCGAAGGGATCGCCGGTGCCATTTATTGCCCTGGCCCTGTTCGCCAGTGCCGGTCTCGGCGCCCTGATGCTGGCCAACAATGCCGGTGAGGAGACCGGGGCGTTTGTCGCCGCGAAGCCGGCTGTATCGGATCAGCGCGACGTCCGGGACAGCGCCTTGCAGACGGCCGATCTCAGCCTGCCGCCCTTTCCAGCGGCCCTCGACAATCTGGAGCCCCTGCCGGCGGTTTCGCGCCGTTTCGCTGCGTTGCAGCGCCGCCAGACACTGAGCGACCTGCTCGACGAGCTCGGTGCACCACGCGAGGAGGCCAATGCTGCGCTTTATGCCCTATTCGACCGCGACCTGCTCGACCCCAGGCGGCTGAAGCCCGGCCTCGGCGTCGAGGTGGTGTTCCATGACGATGCCGGGGCGCAATCCCTGCGCGGCCTCGTCGTGCGCCCGGAAGAGGGACGCGCGCTGACGGTGTCGCGCCGCGGGGACGGCGAATTCATTGCACGCGAGACGCGGGTGCGCCTCGAACCGGAGGTCCGCCGTGTCGCCGGCACGATCGACAGTAGCCTCTACGCCGCCGCCCTGGCGCAGGGCGCAAGTGACCAGCAGGTCGTCGAGTTCGCCCAGATTTTCGCCTATGACGTGGACTTCCAGCGGGAAATCCGCAGTGGCGACCGTTTCGAGATCGTGTTCGAGGCGATGGTGGATGAAAGGGGGCGGCCGGTGCAGTCGGGCGAGATCCTCTATGCGGAACTGAATGGCCGCTTCACCGACCGGGCCTTCTACCGCTTCACACCCTCCGATGACGGCATCACCGACTATTTCGACGGCAAGGGCGAGAGCGCCCGGAAATTCCTCATGAAGACGCCGATCAACGGCGCGCGCCTGTCCTCGCGCTTCGGCATGCGGCGTCATCCGATTTCGGGCTATTCGCGCATGCACAAGGGCACAGACTTCGCCGCGCCCACGGGCACGCCGGTCTATGCGGCCGGCAATGGCGTGGTGGAGCGGGCTTCGCGCTATGGCGGCTATGGCAAGTATGTCCGTATCCAGCACGCCAATGATTACGAGACCGCCTATGCGCACCTGTCGCGCTACGGCCCCGGCGTGAAGAAGGGCCGGCGGGTCAAGCAGGGCGACATTATCGGCTATGTCGGCTCCACTGGCGCTTCCACCGGCCCGCACCTGCACTATGAGGTGCTGATCGACGGCAAGCAGGTCGATGCCATGTCGCTGAAACTGCCCACGGGCCGCAAGCTCGACGGCGGGATCCTCGAAGAGTTCGAGATCGCGAAGGCCCGGATCGACGGCCTGCGGGGCCTCGGGGCCCCCGCCGGAGACATGTCGCTGGCGGCGTCCGTTCCGGGCGATGCCGGCGGCGGCCTGCCGAACTGAC
>CAZXWB010000361.1:0-2060 GCA_964644395.1 uncultured Hyphomonadaceae bacterium
CGGTGCCCATCTCGTCGAAGGCGACATCAATGACGCCGCCGTCGTCGCGGAGATGATGACGGGCCTCGACGGGCCGCCGGATCTCGTCCTTTCCGACATGGCGGCCAATACCACGGGCCATCGCTCGACCGACCATTTGCGCACGGTGGCCCTCGTGGAGATGGCGGTGGACTTCGCTGTCACACACCTCGCAGCGGGCGGGCATTTCTGCTCGAAGGTCTTCCAGGGCGGGGCGACGAAGGATGTGCTCGACACGCTGAAGGCGCGCTTCGAGTCGGTGAAACACATCAAGCCGCCGGCCTCGCGCGCCGGCTCGCCGGAGATCTATGTCGTGGCGAAGGGGTTCAGGGGGCGTCAGTCGCTCTCCCCGTCGGAGCGCGTGTCCACATAAACCACGCCGATTTTCATCACGAAGCCGTTATCGTCCAACTCGCGTATATTTTCGAGCGGATTGGCGTCGACGGCGAGGCGTTTCATGGCTCAACTCCTGACGAAAGGGATGTCAGCCTGCGAGGCTAACCCGACCGATGCAAATGGGTAGTGGCCAAAGCCCCTTTCCTTCGCGGGGCGCTTCCCTTATGAGGCCAAAAAGGGAGCCGACCCCATGCAAATCCGCCAAGCGATCACCTTCGACGACGTGTTGCTGCAGCCTGGCCCGAGCGAGGTCATGCCCTCACAGGTCGAGACCCGGACCCGGCTGACGAAGACGATTTCCCTCAACATTCCGCTCATGTCCGCGGCCATGGACACCGTGACCGAGGCAAGACTGGCTATCGCCATGGCCCAGGCCGGCGGGATCGGCGTGATCCACCGCAATCTCGACATCGAAGAGCAGGCCGAGCAGGTGCGCCGGGTGAAGACGTTCGAGTCCGGTATTGTCATGAACCCGGTGACCATCGGGCCCGACGCGACGCTCCAGGAAGTCTTCGACATCAAGAAGAAGCACGGCTTTTCAGGCATTCCCGTGGTCGAAACAGACGGCACCGTGGCCGGCATCGTGACCAATCGCGACGTGCGCTTCGCCGACGACATGGACCAGAAGGTCACCGAGGTGATGACCACCGCACTCGTCACCGTGCGCGCCGATGTGGACCAGGCCGAGGCCCGCCGCCTGCTGCACAAGCATCGCATCGAGCGCCTGATCGTGTTGGACGATGCCGGGCGCTGTGTCGGGCTGCTCACGGTGAAGGACATCGAGAAGGCGGAAATCAATCCGAACGCCGCAAAGGATGCCCAGGGTCGGTTGCGGGTGGCGGCGGCCTCCAGTGTGGGCGAGGCGGGACTGGCGCGCACACGGGCACTGATCGCCGCCGGCGTCGACGCGGTTGTCATCGACACCGCGCACGGCCATTCCCGCGCCGTTCTGGAGGCCGTGGAATCGGCCAAGACGCTCTCCAACGAGGTCCAGATCATCGCCGGCAATGTCGCCACGGGAGAGGCGGCGGGTGCCCTGATCGATGCCGGCGCCGATGCGATCAAGGTCGGCATCGGGCCCGGTTCCATCTGCACCACGCGCGTGGTGGCCGGTGTCGGCGTGCCGCAGCTGACGGCGGTGTCGGACTGCGCGGCGGCAGCGGCGAAGACGGACACGCCGGTGATCGCCGATGGCGGCATCAAGTTTTCCGGTGACTTTGCCAAGGCGATCGCGGCGGGTGCCAGCGTGGCCATGATGGGCTCGATCTTCGCCGGCACCGAAGAGGCGCCCGGCGAGACCTATCTCTACAAAGGCCGCAGCTACAAATCCTATCGCGGCATGGGCTCCCTGACCGCCATGGGGGCGGGGTCTTCGGACCGCTACTTCCAGAAGGAGGTGGCGGCGGAGAAGCTCGTGCCCGAGGGCATCGAAGGCCAGGTCGCCTTCAAGGGCCCCGTCGGCCCGATCATCCACCAGATGGTCGGCGGCCTGCGCGCGGCCATGGGCTATGTCGGCGCACAGACCATCGCGGAGATGCATGAAAAGGCGCGCTTCCTCCAGATCACCGGTGCCGGCCTGCGCGAAAGCCATGTCCACGACGTCACGATGACCCGCGAAGCGCCGAACTATTCGATCCCGCGGGGGT
>CAZXWB010000362.1:0-2057 GCA_964644395.1 uncultured Hyphomonadaceae bacterium
GGTCGGATTAGCGAAGCGTAATCCGACAGATTCGACCCTGTTCGTCACCCCGCGCGGCGACATTGGCTACTCGCTGAAAACGCCCTACCGCGACGGCACCACCCACGTGATCTCCGAGCCGCTGGACTTCATCGCCCGGCTGGCTGCGCTAGCCCCGCCACCGCGCCTCAATTTGACCCGCTTACACGGCGTATTTGCGCCCAACAGCCCGTTTCGCGCCCGGATCACGCCGGCCCGCCGGGGGCGGGGCGCGAAGCCCAATCTGCGGGCGCCAGCACAAGACCGCACGCCGGCCGAGCAACAGGCAGCGATGCGGTGGGCGAAACGCCTTGGACCCGCCATTAAGCGAGCGGATCCTCCAGCACTTGGCTGGCAAGGATCTGCCCGGACTGTGGTCGGAAAGCCGGGCACCGCCTGAACAGCAAGCGATTTAACTTCACTGAACTGCCAAAATCAACTTCCGGCCGCGCGCTGCCCAGGCGCGGCCCGGCGCCGCTCGTGCCGTGACAGGCCAACGCCGGCAAAATCGGGGGTTTCGCCGTTCGATCGGCTAAGACAGGGCACAATCGGATGGAATTCAGCCTGCTACGGGGCCTGCTACTGGCTGCAACCGCGCTCAAAACGTAGGCCTGGCGCGGCTCCAGATACCACTGGAAATCAGGAAATCGGGGGTCTATACTTCCTATAGGCAAACCCAATATGTTCCGCCACTGTTTGGGTCTGAACACGCAGCGTTGACCAGCTTGCGCGCCGTGCGGCGCCAATTCAATCGAAAGACGGGTGTGAATGGCAATTTGGTACTTTGAGTTCTAGGTGAATATAGCGTTTGTTTTTCCTATACCCAGGAGAACGCCGATGACTTTACTTCGCAAAGGCTCTCGCGGACCCGATGTCGCCCGGGTACAGGACGCCATCAACCTCTGGGATGAATTGACCCAGCCCGAACTCGTCGTCGACGGTATCTTCGGCGACAACACCCGTGCCGCGGTCATCGAATTTCAGCACAAGTCGGGACTGGCGGCCGATGGCATCGTCGGCCCCAACACGATGAGCGCTTTGCGGCCCCACTTTCGACCGGGTGGGCCTCGCATCACGCCGCCTCGGCCAGGGTCACCACCCGTCGGCCAGAGCCCGCCCAACCCGTCCAATCCACCCATCGCGGGAAGCGGCGACGTCGTTGCGCGGGTCATCTCGGCAGCAGTAAGCGCTTTCTCGGCCTGGCGGGGTTCGGTCACGTTTTCCCTCTCGATTTCAGGACCCTCGGCGTTCGGTGGTCCTGGTTGCGCCAGCGGCCTGAACGTATCAGGAATGATTCTCGGGTCCGTGTCGATGGCCGGCTTGTCGGCCGAGGACCGCCAGGTCGCCCAGGCCTCCGCGGAGGCCATTGGCGGTTGCCTGGCCAGCTTCCAGCGCTCGATCCGGGTGCCCGGCCTGTCGTGGTACCCGTCTTTCGCCGCTTGGCCGGGCCCCATGGCCCCGCCTATGCCGAACATGCCGTCCCCACTGGTGCCGATCTCGAACTTAGGCGCGATCGCTCCGAACACGATCAGGGCAGCCATCACCCAGCGGCTGGGCCGCGGCGCGACGCCGACCGCGGCCAGGAATGGGGCCGCGATCTGCGCTGCGGTTGGTGGACACTACATGGGCATGGTGGCGTCGGCTTCGGTGCGCAATGTCATGGGCCATGGGCCCGTTCCGACCTTTGCGCCTCCAATTGTATTGGCCGGCCCGGTGGTCAACGGGTCCACGATCCCGACTGGCGGCCACATCTAACCTTCCGCTTGAACGGTACCTGGTTCGGCTTTCAGACGCGCCATCCGGCATGTGGCGAACGGGAGATTTCGGGCCATCGGAATGCTCCGGCAAAGAGGGGCTTGACCCAATTCAATGCCGGCCCGGCCGGAAGTCGGTACGGTTCACGTCCGGTTTGACGAGCGGGGAAGGGAAACGGAGCCGGTATTCTGGCCACCGCGCCCTTCCTCGACTCTACCCATCCCTCCTACTGCGACGCCGTCAGGCCCCGCATCTGGGGCGTTTCGCTCGGTCGTGCATCCTCA
>CAZXWB010000363.1:0-2052 GCA_964644395.1 uncultured Hyphomonadaceae bacterium
TCACGCCCGGCGTGGCATGGCGGAATTTCGCGATCAGCTCGGTGACCTTGAAGCCGGGCAACTGGCCGCCCTCTCCCGGCTTGGCGCCCTGGGCGACCTTGATCTCCACCTCGCGGCACTGGTTCAGGTATTCTGCCGTGACGCCGAAACGCCCCGAGGCGATCTGCTTGACAGCCGAGTTCGGATTGTCGCCATTGGGCAGCGGCTTGTAGCGCGCGCGGTCCTCGCCGCCCTCACCGGAGACCGACTTCGCACCGATCCGGTTCATGGCGATGTTCAGCGTGCCGTGGGCCTCCGGCGAAAGCGCACCGAGGGACATGCCGGGCGTCACGAAACGCTTGCGGATCTCGTTGATAGACTGGACCTCCTCCACCGGTCGGGCGGGACCGGCGGGCTTGAAGTCGAGCAGATCGCGGAGTTGCACCGGCGGCTGCTTGTAGAGCGTCTCGGCGAACTGCTTGTAGCGGCCATAATCGCCGTCGGCGCAGGCTTCCTGCAGGGCATGGATGATCGGTCCGGACAGCGCATGGGTCTCGCCGCTTGCGCGCAGGCGGTAGAAGCCGCCCACGGGGAGCGAGACGACCTGTTCATCCCAGGCCTTCTCGTGCTGGTCGAGGGCAAGGCCCTCAAGACCGGCCAGCCCGATGCCGGAAATCCGGCTGGTCATGCCGGGGAAATAGTCCGCCACCAGTGCGCGTGAGAGCCCCAGCGCCTCGAAATTGTACCCGCCGCGGTAGGAGGAGATGACCGAGATCCCCATCTTTGACAGGATCTTCAGGAGCCCGCCCTCGATGGCGGCCTTGAAAGCCCTGACGCATTCGCCAAGCGGCTTGTCACCGAACAGGCCGCGCTCATGGCGGTCGGCCAGGCATTCCTGGGCGAGATAGGCGTTCACGCAAGTCGCACCGACACCGACGAGGACGGCGAAATAGTGCGTGTCCATGCATTCCGCCGAGCGTACGGTGATGGAGCAGAAGGACCGCAGGCCCTGCTCCACGAGGTGTGTATGCACCGCCGCCGCGGCCAGGATCATGGGAATGGCCGCGCGGTCCTCGCTCTGGTGCTCGTCGGTGAGAATGATGTGCTCGCCAGCCGATCGCACCGCATCCTCGGCTTCGGAACAGATGCGCGTCAGCGCCGCCTTCAGCTCACCGCCATCGCGGGCATGGGCGTCACGGGCATTGAAGGTGCAGTCGATCTCGGTGCGTCCCGGCCCCAGCCGCTCGACCAGGCGCTGGTACATGCCGGTGGTCAGCACAGGGCTTTCGAGCACGAAGACATCGGTCTGGGCGGCGTCCGTGGCGAGGATGTTGCCGAGGTTCTTGAACCGGGTCTTGAGGCTCATCACCCGTTCCTCGCGGATCGGGTCGATGGGCGGATTGGTGACCTGGGAGAAGTTCTGCCGGAAGAAATGCGACAGCGGGCGGTACTTGCCCGACAGGACCGCCGGCGGCGTGTCATCGCCCATTGAGCCGACAGCTTCCTTGGCGGTCTCGGCCATCGGCGCGAGGATGAGCTCCAGGTCTTCCATGGTGAAGCCGGCGGCGGTCTGGCGGCGCAGGAGCTCACCGCGGTCGAACATGCGCGGCTCAGGCCCCGGCCCGATCTCGTCCTCCAGCTCGTTCACATTGGACAACCAATCCACATAGGGCGCTTGTCGGGCCAGATGGTCGATCATTTCCTTGTGTTCGTAGAAACGCCCCTCTTCGAGATTGGCCCCCACCAGGCCTCCGGCGGGCACACGGCCCCGGCGCACAATCGTGTCCTCGTCGAGCGGGCACATGCCGGTTTCCGAACCCACCGCCAGAATGTTGTCGGCGGTCAGCGCGTAGCGCAGCGGTCGCAGGCCGTTGCGGTCAAGCCCGGCAATCGCCCACTTGCCGTCATAGGCGCACACCGCCGCCGGTCCGTCCCAGGGCTCCATCACCGCATTGCAATAGCCATAGAGCGCGGAATGGGCCTCATTCACGCTCTCACGCTTCGACCAGGCCTCCGGGATGAGCAGCGCCTTCGCCATGGGCGCCGACCGCCCGGCCTTGACCAGCATCTCGA
>CAZXWB010000364.1:0-2039 GCA_964644395.1 uncultured Hyphomonadaceae bacterium
GTCGGCAGCCAGGATGATCCTGACGGTTCGGTGGACCCGCTTGGCATCCTGGTGGACAACAACCACAATGCCTTTCCAGGCCAGGTGATCGATTTCTTCACACCCGCTGCCGGCATCATTCCGGGCTTTGATTCCGATCTCCTCCTGATCATGCTGGGCACAAACGACATCCTGCTCGATGCCGATCCCCTGAACGACGTGCCCGACGAGCTGGAGGCCCTCGTGCGCGCCGCCCATGCCCAGGATCCGGACCTGCCGATCTTCCTGGCGGAAATCCCGGCGCTCGACCCGTCTGCACCAAACTACCCCTCCGCGGTCGTGAACGGCGGCACCGACGTTATTGTCGATGCTGTCAACGCCCAGCTGCCGGCACTTATCGCTCAGCTGCGCTCCGAGGGTATTGATGTCCAGCTCGTGCCCACAACGGACTTCTTCTCCCCGGCAGACCTGCAGATTGACGGTATCCATCCCACCGGCGATGCGGGCAATGCCGCCCTCGCCGCAGCTTTCCAGGCGGCGCTTGACCTCTACGCGACCGAAAATGGCGGCACCTATTTCAACGCGCCCCAGACCATCACCGGAAGCCCGACCGATGTGATCGGCTCAGACTTCGGCGACCGCATCCGCGGCGACAACAATGCCAACAACATCGATGGCGGCGACGGTGCCGACTGGATCGAGGGCGCCGGCGGTGCCGACGTGCTCACGGGTGGCGCTGGCCGCGACACCTTCGCCTTCACCGACCCGACTGATGCCGGTGACACGATCACCGACTTCACGAGCGGTATCGACCGCATCGTCATCGACGCCTCGGCCTTTGACGGGGTTGACGGTTCGGTGCCCCTCGGCCTGATCATTGACGGCCCGGCCACCGGTTCCGACGGCGTCCTGCTGTATGATTCCAGCACAGGTGAGCTGTCCTATGACAGCGACGGCGCGGGAACCGACGCCGCGACCCTGCTCGCCACCCTCACAGGCGCGCCGACCATCACCGCGGCCGACATCTCGCTCATCGGCTTCAACGTGGCCCCGCAGCTCGACAATCCCATCGCCGACCAGACCGCCGACGAGTTCTCGCCCTTCAATTTCGAGATCCCGAACGACACGTTCAGCGATGCCGACGTGCAGCCGCTGGACTATGTGGCGACGCTCGCCAATGGCGATCCGCTGCCGGCCTGGCTGTCCTTCGACGCCACGACTCGCACCTTCACCGGCACGCCGGTGGACGGCGACAATGGTGTGTTCGACGTGCGCGTCTCGGTGACCGATCCCTTCGGCGAAACGGCCTTTGACACGTTCGAACTCACCGTCACCGACCAGATCGACCCGACCCAGGCCGCCACGATCAGCGCGCGGGGCGACGACACCTTCACGCTCTATGTGAATGGCGAACTCGTCATCGACGCGACGCGCAACTTCATCGATGTGGAAGTCGTCGTGGCAGAGCTCACCGCCGGCGACGTCATCGCTGTGGAAGTGACCAACCAGGCCGGCCCCGGCGCCTTCTTCGCCGATATCCGCCTTGCCGACGGCTTCAAGCTCGGCACGGGTGATGAGTGGAAGGTCAACACGGTTGTGGTGGGCGACGACTGGAAGGGCCAGGGCTTCGACGACAGCGGCTGGCTTGACGCCACCGAGTACGGACCGCTGGACACACAGCCCTGGTCCGGCGCCATCTCGCCGAACGAGCCCGAGATTCCGGCCGACTCCAACGGCCAGTGGATCTGGGACGCCACCAATAACCAGCTTGAAACAGTCTACCTGCGCTATACAGTGCCCTTCGTCTCACCCCAGGAGCTGCCCCAGCTCGACAATCCCATCGCCGACCAGACCGCCACGGAAGAGCAGGGCTTCAGCTTCACCGTGCCGGCCAACACGTTCAGCGACGGCAATCCCGGCGAAGAACTCACCCTGTCGGCGGAACTCGCCAATGGCGATCCGCTTCCGACCTGGCTCAGCTTCGATCCCGAGACCGAAACCTTCTCCGGCACGCCGGACGATCCCGACCTCGGCAGCATCGATGTGCGCGTCATCGCCAC
>CAZXWB010000365.1:0-2036 GCA_964644395.1 uncultured Hyphomonadaceae bacterium
CCCCGCTCTCGACCAGCAGGCGGGCGACGAGCAGCTCCGAACCCTCATAGCCCGAAAGCGTGATGCGGCCATTGATACGCTTCTCGGCGAGCGCGCCGGAGATGGCCCCGCCCATGGCATTCTTCACGCCGTCGATGGTCGCCTGGGCGACGCCCGTGGCCTCGCCGATCGCCTGCAGCCAGGCTTGCGTGCCCTCAAGGCCCACCGGCGCGGAGCCCACCACGGGGCGGCCGGCGGCTTTGAACTCGCGGATCGAGGCAGTGTAGAAGGGGTGGATCGCGCCGACCACCGCACCGTCAAGCGCGGTGTACAGTTCGCGCCACTCCCGGGTCGGCACCACGGCACCGGCGGCCAGGCCCATGGGCTCCAGCATCCGGCCGATCACCACGGGATCGGCGGGAAACATCTCGCCAAGCAGCGTGACCTTCGGCATCTCTGAGGTATCATTGTCGGCTCGCACAACGGGGCCGCTCTCGGCTTCCTCGCGGGCATATTTCAGCATCGCGCCGGCCAGCACGTCCTTGGCCTCGGCATGGGTCGGCACGCCGAAGCCCGGCACGTCGATTCCCACCACGCGCACACCGTTGATCTCCTTCGGCAGGAGGCGCAGCGGCACGCCGGAGGCCGTCGGCACGCAGAGATTGGTGATCACCACCGTGTCGTAGTGTTCAGGGTCGCAGGTCTCTTCGACGGCGGCCTTGATGTCCTCGAAGAGCTGGCCGGTGACGAGGGTTTCGGAATTGAAGGGCACATAGCCCACCGAACGCTTGGCGCCGTAGAAGTGCGAGGTGAAGGTGAGCCCGTAGACGCAGCAGGCCGAGCCCGACAGGATCGTCGCGGTGCGCTTCATGCGCAGGCCGACGCGCAGCGAGCCGAAGGCCGGACACATGCTCTGGGGCTGGTCGTGCGGGCCCTGGGGATAGTCCCTGGCGAGCTGGTCGAGCACCTCCGACTGGCCGGCCTTTTCGGCGGCGGCCTTCATCTCGGCGGCACCGGCATGGCAGCCTCCACCGCCAGCAGAGGGGGCATCTCCCGCGACGGGCGTTTCGGCCACGGCGTCGCCGGTCTCGACGGCCACGCCCGCGGTGTCGTCATAGACGGCTTCGGCGCTGGTCGTGTCGATGAGGGTACGGCGTTCCGACATGGTTCAGATCTCCTCGTAGACGACTTCGAGGGAGGCTTTCTCGGTCGCGTCCACGCCGCGCATGTCAGCGACGGTGGCGGGTTCGAGCACAACGTCGGCGCCGGTCTCCTCGCTGTCGAAGAGGCCGAGCAGGTCATCATGGCTGAGCGCCTGGGGGTGCTGCGGCGGGGCGCTGGCGACGTTCAGGCCCAGCTCCTCGAAGAGCGGTGCCCACTGGCTGCCGGGCTTGCCGACGATCTGGTAGTTTGCCGACTTCTTGCGGATGTCGTCATGCTGGGGGATGGCGGCGAGGACAGGTATGCCCACCTTCTCGGCAAAGGCCTGGGCCTCGCCGGTACCGTCATCCTTGTTGATAACCATGCCGGCAACGCCGACATTGCCGCCAAGGCGGCGGAAATACTCCACCGCCGAGCAGACATTGTTGGCAACGTAAAGGCTTTGCAGGTCGTTGGAGCCGACCACGATCACCTTCTGGCACATGTCGCGCGCGATGGGCAGGCCGAAGCCGCCACAGACCACGTCGCCCAGGAAATCGAGCAGGACATAGTCGAAATCCCACTCATGGAAGCCGAGCTTTTCAAGCAGTTCAAAGCCGTGAATGATGCCGCGCCCACCGCAGCCCCGGCCCACTTCAGGGCCGCCGAGCTCCATGGCGAACACACCGTCGCGCTTGAAGCAGACATCGCCGATCTCGACCTCTTCGCCGGCGAGCTTCTTCTTCGATGACGTCTCGATGATGGTCGGGCAGGCCCGGCCATTGAAGAGCAGCGAGGTTGTGTCGGATTTCGGGTCGCAGCCGATGAGCAGGACCTTCTTGCCCTGCTGGGCCATCATGTAGCTGAGATTGGCGAGCGTGAACGACTTGCCGATGCCGCCCTTGCCGTAGATCGCG
>CAZXWB010000366.1:0-2025 GCA_964644395.1 uncultured Hyphomonadaceae bacterium
TGGGATGGTCAGGATCGAGGGAGAAAAGCTCGCCGCGATCCTGCAGCATGAAGCCTGTGCCGTCGGGCACGAGGCCGGAGCCCATGCCGCGATAGTTCGACTGGATCAGCGACACCATCATGCCGTCCTTGTCGGCAACGGAGAGATACGTCGTGTCGCCATCCTCGAGCTTGTCATCGGCGGCGATGATGGATTCCGGTGTCACCGGGTCGATGGAGGTCTCCACACTGATGGTCATCGGCGGCTCGACGCCCTCCGGATCGGAAGGGTAGTCGCCCAGGGCTGTCCCGTTGAAATCCGGCAGGTCGCCGGCATAGGGGTCCGCCATGGCCTGTTCCAGGTCGATGAAGCCGAGGCGGTGCTTGGCATACATGGGGTCCACGAAAGCTAGCGGGTTCAGGCCGGAATAGTCCGGATCGGCATAGAGTCGGGCCCGGTCGGCGAAGGCCAGGCGCTTGGCCTCGACCTGGGCCATGATGGAATCGGCCGATCCATAGCCGTATTCCGCCATGGGAAAGTTATCGAGCAGTTGCAGCATCTGCAGCGTGGCCACGCCCTGGGTGTTCGGCGGCAGGCCGCAGACCTTCGCCTCGCGATAATCGACGCAGACCGGTTCCACCCACTCGCCTTCATGGGCGGCCATGTCCTCATAGCCCAGCGGCCCGCCGATGCGCTTCATGTAGGCGTCGATGGAACGGGCAATCTCGCCCTTGTAGAAGCCGTCGCGGCCTTCGCTGGCCAGGATGCGGAGGGTGTTGGCGAGATCTGGATTGCGGAAAAGCTCGCCCTCCACCGGCGCGCGCCCGCCGGGAAAGAAGGTCTCGCGCGCATTCTCGATCTCTTCCAGCATGCCGTCTTCATGGACCTGCTCGAAGCGGCTGCGCGAGCGTTCCCAGTAATAGGCGATGACCTCCGTCACCGGCGCGCCGTTCTCGGCATAGTGGATGGGCTGGGCCAGCACGTCGGCCATGGACAGCTTGCCGAATTTCCCGTGCAGGGCGAACCAGCCATCGGCAGCGCCGGGCACACTCACGGACCAGCTGCCATAGGGCGGGATGCCTTCGCCGTCGCGGAACTCATCGGCCACCGCCTGGACGTCCTCCAGCGTGGCGCCCATGGGCGAACGGCCCGAGCCGTTATAGCCATAGAGTTTCTCGGTCTTCGGATCCCAGACCAGCACGAAAATATCCCCGCCGAGCCCGTTGCCCGTCGGCTCGATCAGGCCGAGCATGGCATTGGCGGCGATGGCGGCATCGATGGCCGAGCCGCCCTGCTTGAGAACGTCAATCGCAACCTCAGTGGCCAGCGGATGGGCCGTTGCCGCCGCGCCGTTCGGGGCGATGACGGTGGAGCGCGAGGCGAAGGGCTGGTCCGGGACGATGCGGTCGCCGGCGCCATTACCGGTTGCGAAGTCCGGATCATTGGCCTGTTGCGCGCCTGCCAGCGGAGCGAGGGCAAGCGCAAGGCTGAGGGCGGCGGTGATGAGCTGTTTCATGGGTCCTCCCGGAGTGATCGGCATCTATTGTCTCTGTCTGAGCGACTGGCTGGCGGCGCGTTTCGGCAGGAGGCGGGCGGCCATGCGGTCGGCGATCATCCGGCCCTGCGCGGCATAGGCGATCTCGCCGTCGCGGGCGGAGCTGTCGCAGACGAGGCGGCGCTCGCTTTCGAAGCCGTAGGTGCGGTTGAAGGCGTCCACCATGGACCGGCGCAGCGGCGAGGCCTCCGGCGCTTCCAGTTCCAGAAGCCCCGACATGCGCTCGCGCCAGTACTGGTCGCCGCGGCCATTGCAGGCGACGCGGATCGCATGGGCGCCGCCAAGGATTCCGGCGAGTTCCACAAGGTCACGTATATAGTCCTGGCTGCGCGCCTGGGCATGGGCCGCAACCGCGTTGGCCAGCAACAAGACAGCAAGGAGCGCACGTTTCATGGCACGCACCATGGCCCAGTCCGGCGGCAGCGCCAAGGCCGGCTTGCGGTGGTTTCATGTTCCCGTGACAAGGGTGGCGTGCTCCGGCGCGAGCGCCC
>CAZXWB010000367.1:0-2023 GCA_964644395.1 uncultured Hyphomonadaceae bacterium
CGCCATTCCAGCATCCAGTCCGGCTCGCCCTTCTTCTCCGAGATGAAGCGGACAATGTCTTCGTTCAGACCCTTAGGGGCGTATTCCTGGTCGATTTCGGTCTGGAAACCGGCGGAATACTTGTCGGCCTCCAGGGCACGCGCAGCCTGTACCGTGCTGGCATCAATGCCTTCCTTGACCTGGATGTCGTGCTTCATGTCATCAGCCATGGCTGGCAGCCTCCTTTCGCCGGACGCGTCTGGCAATCTTATACCATGCATCGGCCAGTGCGTCGAAATCAGTATCCTTCGTCTTCCACCCAAAGCTGGCCCTGATCGCGGATTTCGCAAGGGCGTCAGATGCGCCCATGGCAGAAAGAACAAGCGAACGGTTCACCTTGCCCGAAGAACAGGCCGCACCGGCGCTGACGCAGAGACCAGCCAGGTCGAGCGCCATGATCTGGGTCTCTGCGCGCAGGCCCTCCAGGGCGAAATTCGAGGTATTAGCGAGGCGCGGGGCATCTTCGCCGAAGACGACGGCGCCGGCGGCCCTGAGCCGTGCCTCCATGGCTTCGCGCCTGGCCGCCAGCACGCCGAAGTCCGGCAGTTCGGCCACCGCCCGCTCCGCAGCCGCGCCGAAGCCTGCAATACCCGAGAGATTCTCCGTGCCCGAGCGCAGGCTGCGTTCCTGGCCGCCGCCATGTTGCAGCGCCCTGAGCGGCGCGCCGGGTCGCAGCCAGACCGCACCAACGCCCTGGGGCCCGCCCGCCTTGTGGGCCGACAGCGAGAGATAATCGACGCCGAGCAGCGCGACATTGACCGGAATTTTTCCGAGCCCCTGCACGGCGTCGCAGTGCACCAGTCCGTCCGCGGCGCGCACCAGCGCCGCCGCCTCGCTAACGGGCTGGATCACGCCGGTCTCATTGTTCGCGATCATGAGTGACAGGATGGGCGTGCCGGACAGCGTCCGGTCCCAGCGCTTCAGCCGGTCAGCCAGCCGCTCTAGGTCGACCCGGCCATCAGGCGTGACATAGACGGTTTCCACCGGCGCACCGGCATGGGCAGCGGCCCTGGAGACGGCCTCATGCTCGATCGCCGAAACGAGCAGTGTCGCCGCGCCGTCGAGCGCCTCCACCGCGCCCTGCAAGGCCAGGGCATTGGCCTCGGTACCGCCACTGGTGAAGATCACGTCCTGAGCGCGCGAACCGATGGCCGCGCCCACCTGCTCGCGTGCACGTTCCAGGATCTTGCGCGCCGCCCGGCCGGCAGCGTGCACCGAAGACGGGTTCGCGCCCGATTCAAGGGCGGCGAGCATGGCGTCCCTCGCTTCAGGCCTCAGCGGTGCCGTGGCATTGTAATCGGCATAGATCATCAAGGGTTCAGGTAGGGGCTTTGGGGGCGCGGCGAAATGCATCCGCAGAAGAAAAATTTGCATGTCACGCGCCGTTTCGATTAAGCAGCGACCTCTTTTTACAAGCCCCCTCGCCTGAAGGAACCATCACAATGGCCGAACTGATCATTCCGGGCCCCGCCGGCCGGATCGAGGCCCGCTATTCCGAAAGCGACAACGAGACCGCGCCCATCGCACTCATCCTGCACCCCCACCCGCGGGTCGGTGGTTCCATGCAGGACCCGGTCACGATCACGCTGTTCAACACGTTCGAGGCGCGCGGCTTCTCCGTGCTCAGGTTCAATTTCCGTGGAGTCGGCCGCAGCCAGGGCACCTTCGATTCCGGTTCCGGGGAACTGGCCGATGCGGCCTATGTGCTCGACTATATGGAGGGCATGAAGGAAGGCCCCCGCGCGGTCTGGGTCGCTGGCTACAGCTTCGGCGCCTATATCTGCCTTCAGCTGCTCATGCGCCGGCCCGAGATTGCGGGCTTCATCGCCGTGGCCCCGCCGGCCAATCACTATGACATGTCCTTCCTGGCCCCCTGCCCGGCCTCCGGCCTTATCCTTTCCGGCGGCAATGACATCGTCGCCGCCCCGCAGGACATCGAACGCGGCCTGACCAAGGTCCGCGTCCAGAAAGGCGAGTCCATCGA
>CAZXWB010000368.1:0-2014 GCA_964644395.1 uncultured Hyphomonadaceae bacterium
GTTCAAACTTCTACCTCCGCAATTTTGCCGGCCTTCATTTCCATAACCTTTCCGGCGTAGCGTTTCACCAACTTGTGATCATGCGTGATTAGCAGTACGGTCTGTCCCGCGCGATGGAGAGAGCGCACGAATTCCATCATGCGGTGCAGGTGACGTCGATCCTGTCCAATGGTAGGCTCGTCGAGGATGAGGAGCGTGGGCCGCAGGGCCAGCGTGGCCGCCATCGCTGTGCGCTGTTGTTGCCCCACGCTGAGCGCTTGTGTGGAGCGGTGGCGCAGGGCCAGCAAATCGGTCTGGGCCAGCACCTCTTCGACGCCTTTCATGTGCTCTTGGCCCAGATTGCGTGGCCCGAAGCTGACCTCTTCGCCGACGGTGTCGCAGACCAACTGATGGAGCGGGTTTTGTTGCAAGAGGCCGAATCGTTGTTTTCTCCCGTTGGTGTGCCACACGACTCGACCGCGCTTGGGGCGTAGCAGGCCGGCCAGCACGCGGGCCAGCGTGGTCTTGCCCGCGCCGTTGGAGCCTATCAGGGCCATGAATTCCCCGCGTCGCAGATTCAGTGAGCATTTGCGCAGGACGGAGTGGCCGTTGTAGCCAGCCGTGACCCCATCCAGCTTGACCAGCACCTCGCCGTTCGATGTGGGCGGCGGAGCAGATGGCGGCAGCTTCGGCTCCATCTGGGCCAGGGTCTCGACGGGGAGGCCATCGGCGATTATGCTTCCATCCTCCAGCCAGATCAGGCGCTCGGCGTGGGGCAAGAAGGGCTCCAGCCGGTGCTCGATCACCACGATGGTGACCTGGGCGCGGCGGTGAAGTTGGGCCAACGTTCCAACGACGGCCCTCACTCCTTCTGTGTCCAGATTGGCCGTGGGTTCATCCAGGAGGAGGAGGCGCGGACGCATCGCCAGATTGGCCGCGATGGCCACGCGCTGCTGCTCGCCGCCGGAGAGGTGTCGCACGGCCCGTCCGCTCAGGTGCGTGCATCCGGTTTTCTCCAGCGCCCAGTTTACCCGACGAGCGATTTCCTCTTTCGGAAGACCCAGGTTGCGCGGCCCGAAGGCTGCTTCTTCGCGCACCGTTCCGTTGAATAGCTGCGTGACCGGGTTCTGGAAGACCAATCCCACTTGCCTGGCTAAATGTGCTGTGCCATCCTTTCGGGGGTCCAGCCCCGCTACGCGGATGTGCCCGCTCACCTCGGCGGGCATGGTCTGGGGGATCAAGCCCATCAGCGTGTGCGCCAGGGTGCTCTTGCCGCTGCCAGATGTCCCGCCGACCAGCACGAATGAGCCTGGCGCGATTGTAAGGTCTATTCCTCGCAGCGCCTGGGTCTCTGGATAGCCCACCTCCAGGCCCTGCACGTCGATGACGGGGTCACGATTCGTGCAACCTCCACTCATCCTGTCCCCCATTCGTCCTGGCAGAGCTGTAGCCAATCCAGCGTGGATTGAATGCGACGCCGCCGAAACTCATAGACGAGATGTTGGAACGTGTCGGTTGGAGGAACGGTGTTTCGCTTCAGGCTCTCTATTTGCTTCTGGCAGAGCTTTTTCTGGGCCACGAGCAATTCATCGACCCCATCCAGACCGAGCGTGTGGAAGAAATAGAGCTTAGCCAAAAACTCCACGCGCATGTCCCGAATGGCGGAGACGGGTTTTCGCAACCAGCTCAGGAAGCTATCGCGGCCATCCGGGGTGATCTGATGGACTTTACGTGGAGGATAGTTTTCCTGGGGTTCGAGGGTTGTCTCGACTTTTCCAGCATCTTCCAGGCTTTTCAGCGTGTTGTAGACGTTGCCGAGGCCCATGTACCAGATTCGCCCCAGTTCACCCTCGGCGCGTTGGTGCAAAGCGTAACCGTGGGCTGCTCCTTGCATCAAGAAACCCAGAAGTGCTTGCTCCAGAGGAAATCCGGATTGTGTACTCACCTTACCCCCTATTTAGAGTGTGAATAGTAAGCCGGTGAGTATTATACTGCTTATCTCTTGGGTGTCAAGGCGAGGGGAAGCTAAGCTAGT
>CAZXWB010000369.1:0-2002 GCA_964644395.1 uncultured Hyphomonadaceae bacterium
AGATCGGCGAAGAGTTCACCGTTTTCGATCAGCGTCGTGATCCGGCCCATCCTGTCGCTCGCCTGGCGCGTGGTCGTGGCATAATGCTGGAGCTTGTCGACGGCGAACTCGCCGATCAGCGGGTCCTCCCGCACGCCCGCCACGCGGTCGAAACCATATTGAAGCTCCGCCACCTCCCGGCAGGTATGGGTGACGATCACCTGGTCGAACTTCTCATAGGTTTCCGGGTCGCGGATGAGCGAGGCGAAGGGCGCAAAGCCCGTGCCGGTGGAGATCATCCAGAGCCGCTTTCCGGGCCGCAGCGCATCGAGCACGAGCGTGCCGACGGGCTTCTTCTTCATCCAGATCGTGTCGCCCACCCGGATATGGGCGAGCTTGCTCGTGAGCGCGCCGTCGGGGACCTTGATGGAAAAGAACTCGATCTCCTCGTCCCAAGCCGGCGAGGCGATGGAATAGGCCCGGTAAACGGATCGCACGACATCGGGCAGGCCGATCATGACAAACTCACCGGAGCGGAAACGGAAGCTGGCCGGTCGCGTGATGCGGAAGCTGAACAGCCGGTCGGTATAGTGGGTGACACGCGTCACGGTCTCGGCAAACACAGAGGCCGGCGCCTCGATCACCGGCTTCTGTATCTTGTCGCGATAGGAGCGCGCAGGCGCAATATCCCCGGTCCAGTGTTCCTCCGGCTGGCGGGCGGCCAATGCCTCGCTGATCTCCACCTCGTCAATCCCGCAGGCCAGGGCGTAGCGGAACTGGTCTGAGATGATGTCGCCGCGCGCACGGATCCGGCCGGTAAAGCCCAGATTTCGCAGGCGCCTTGCAAGACTGTAGCCGACGCCGTCATGGGAGCTGGCAAATGGGATCTGGACAAGGGCGACCGGGCTGTTGCGGGCCATGAGGCGCTCGACATCGGCCTCGCTCGCGACTTCCACGGCCTTCGCATCCGCAGCGTCCGGTTGGTGCAGTTCGTCCAGTCGAACAGTGTTGATCGGCTCAGCCATGCTGAACCCGTCGCGCGTCACAATCGGCATGGGGCTTACACTCTCGAAATCAGGGTGCGGACCACGCGGCCATTCTCGAAATGGATGCCGCATTCGGTCTTGTCACTGTCGCGCCAGCGCCCCGCGCGGGCTTCTTCATGCGCGGCCGCCGGCGTGGTGCAGGGCGCGCAGCCGATGGATTTGTAGCCCCGGGACACCAGTGGGTGCGCCGGCAGTCCGTGCTCTTCCATATAGGCGCTGAGCTGTTCGGGGCTCCAGAAGGCAAGCGGATTATACTTGATCCGGTGCGCGCCGTCCTGTTCGGTCAGGGGCAGGTCGGCGCGCAGGCCCGCCTGGAAGCGCTTCCGTCCCGTGATCCAGGCCGCAAAGGGCTGCAGGGCGCGCTGCACGGGCTGGACCTTGCGGAGCTGGCAGCAGGCATCGATGTCGCGCTGGTGCAGGTCGCCCGCAGGGTCGATGCGGTCGAGATCGGCCCTTGTCGGGCGGATGATGCGCACATTGGTCAGCATGAGTTCGGCGGCGAGCTGGCGCTGGTACTGCAGAGTTTCCGGGAAAAGCATGCCGGTCTCGTTGAGCAGGATCGGTGTGGCGGGATTGATCTGCGAGACCATGTGCAGGAGCACCGCCGACTCCGCACCGAAGGACGAGACCAGCGCGATACGGCCCGGAAAGTCCCTGCGGATCGCACCGCTGAGCAGGTCGACACTGTCCTGGAGAACACCATCAAACGGCATCTTGCAGCTCCTTTTCGGGGTAGAGCGCGGCCTTGAACGGGCCTGCGCCCAGACGGCGATAGGCCATCAGGAAGGTCTCGACTTCGCTTTCGCGGAGCGCCAGATAGGTCGCGATCAGGCGTTCAAGCGCCGGCACGACCTCATGGGCATCGAAGCCGGGCCCCGCGCGTTCGCCGAGCGAAAGGGCTTCGGTATGGTCCCCGCCGAGGGTGATCTGGTAGTTCTCACGACCCGCCTTTTCGAGACCCAGAATGCCGATATGGG
>CAZXWB010000370.1:0-1999 GCA_964644395.1 uncultured Hyphomonadaceae bacterium
GGCGGCTTCCTCGTCACCCAGCGCATGCTCGCCATGTACAAGAAGAAGGAGAAGTGAGGCTGTGATCGGCGCGATCATCATCCTCGCACTTCCCTTTGTGCTGTTCGCAATGCTGCTCGTCGCGCTTTTGCTGCGGTCGAAACGGCAGCTGGATGACATCGCCGCTCACCCGGTCACCGATGAGCGTTTTCACCGGCTCTGGCGGGAGCGCTTGTCCTGGGACGGTGTGCTGGCTTTGGTGACCGGGATGATGGGCGTCTTCAATCTGATGGGAGACTTCGAGTACGGCGTGATGACGGGTCTTTCGGCTGCGCTGCTCTGGTTCACTCTGTCAGGGTTGAAAGCGTTCGAGGTGTGGCGACAGACCCGACTTGGCTGGCCGGATGCCGCTGACACGAAGCACGCCAGACGCCTGCTGCTAGGGAATGCCGTGTTTGCGCCCGGCGCGGTGTTTGGAGAAAACGGCGCGGTGAGGACGAGATGACACCAGATCGCGTAACCATATTGCGCCTCGAGCCCTGATGAAACGCCGTGACACCATACTGGCATCGCTTCGCGCCATGCGTCCGCAACTCGCCGAGCGCTATGGTGTGGACGTGATCGGCATTGTCGGATCCTGGGCCCGCAACAAGGCGCGCAGGGACAGCGACCTGGATGTGGCGTTTGATCTCGTCGCGGAGCGGAAAGTGTCCCTGTTCGATCTGGGCGGTGCCGCTGCAGAAATCGAAGATGAAGTCGGTCTGAGGATCGATCTTGTTGACTGGCGGATGGTCAGGCCCGCCTTTCGTCCTAGCATGGAACGCGATCTCGTGCGGATCGATGGCTGATGATGATTTGTTGCACCTTCTCCGCGATGCGCGAGCATCTGCCGTCGAAGCCATCGAATTGCTCGGTGACCGGACCGCAATGGACCTCAAAGACGATCGACGAACTCAGCTTGCCGTCCTTCACTCCGTGCAGACGCCGGGCGAGGCGGCTTACAAGACGACTGACGACCAGAAGCTCAGCTTTCCTCAATTACCATGGCGGCCAATGATCACGATGCGCCATGTCATAGTCCATAACTATTCGCTCATCGATCTCGACATCGTCGTCTCGACCGTTCGCGACGATTTGCCGGTGCTGATCGGCCTGCTCAACGACATTCTGGGAGAAGACACCCAATGAACGCCAATATCGCCGCCCTTCTCTATCTCGCCGCCGGCGTGCTTTTCATCCTGTCGCTCAGGGGGCTGTCGAGCCCCGAAACCTCGCGAAAGGGCAATCGCAACGGCATGATCGGCATGGCCATTGCCGTGGGCACGACGATCTGGCTGCTTGTCGACCGGGCCCAGCTGGACGGTGCCACGCTCGGCATCATCGGCGGCGGCGTGGTGATCGGCGGCGCCATCGGCGCGGTCATTGCCCGGCGCATCCCCATGACGGCCATGCCGCAGCTCGTGGCGGCCTTCCACTCCCTCGTCGGCATGGCGGCGGTCCTCGTGGCGGCGGCGGCCCTGCTCGCCCCGGAGGGCTTCGGCATCGGCGAGGTCGGCAATGTCGGCCTGGCCTCACTCATCGAGCTGTCGCTGGGCTCGGCCATCGGCGCGATCACCTTCTCCGGCTCGGTCATCGCCTTCGCCAAGCTGAACGGCAACATGTCCGGCGCACCGATCCTGTTGCCGGCGCGACACCTCATCAACATCGCCATGGCGGTCGCGATCGTGGCGCTGATCGTGGTCCTGGTGCAGTCGGGCGGCTCGGCCACCTGGGCCTTCTGGGCGCTCACCGCGCTCGCCTTCGTCCTCGGCGTGACCCTGATCATCCCGATCGGCGGGGCGGACATGCCGGTGGTGGTGTCCATGCTGAACTCCTATTCCGGCTGGGCCGCCGCCGCGCTCGGCTTCACCCTGGGCAACACCGCGCTGATCATCACCGGCGCGCTTGTCGGATCCTCCGGTGCAATCCTGTCCTACATCATGTGCAAGGGCATGAACCGGAACTTCTTCTCGGTGATCCT
>CAZXWB010000371.1:0-1988 GCA_964644395.1 uncultured Hyphomonadaceae bacterium
ATAGAGCCAGTCCTGCCGCGCGCGCGCCAGACCGGCCAGGACATGGTGGAGCACGGCATGCTTGACGAGATCGGCCCGGTTGCCCGCATGAAAGGCGTGTTGATAGCTCAGCATCGCTGCCGCCCGGGCCTAGTCTCGGCCCGCGCGCTGGGCATCTCGCAGGGCGCGGAACTCATTGCCCTCATACCAGTTCGGCCAGTCACCCGAATTGGCGAGCCCGGCACCCAGTTCGAACAGGATCCGCACATCCTGCGCCATGCCGGAAAGGTCCCAGTCGGGCGCATATTCATCGCCCGGCTTATGGTAATCGAACCGGGTGTAGGCCATGGCTGCGGCTTCCCCGACGGCCATTCCGCCCTCGATGAGGTCGGTGCCGCCATCGGCGTACAGCATCGGCACGCCTTCCTTTGCCAGGCTGATATGGTCGGAGCGATAGAAGTAGCCGGCTTCAGGTGTGGGGTCAGGTCGCACCACCCGGTCCTGGGCGGCAAGCAGGTCTGCGAGGCGGTCTTCCAGCTGCGATGCGCCAAAGCCGACAACCACCATGTCCCTGGCGGGTCCGGTCGGCAGCATGCCGTCCATGTTCATGCCGGCCACAATGTCGGCGAGGTCGACCGTGGGGTTCTCGGCGAAATAGGCAGAGCCCAGCAGGCCGCTCTCCTCGAGCGTGACAGCAAGGAACATGACCGAGCGCTGGCGCGGCGCGGCCGCCATGGCCTCGGCAATCTCCAGCAGAGCCGCGGTGCCCGTCGCGTTATCGACGGCGCCATTATAGATCTTGTCCTCGAGGAAATTGTCCTTCAGGCCGAGATGGTCCCAGTGGGCGACGTAGAGAATTGTTTCCTCCGGTGCTTTCGTTCCCGGCAGGACCCCGATCACATTGCGGGACTCACCCGTTTTCACCGTCTGCGAGACCCTGGCATCAAGGCGGAGCCCCTCAAGCGGAACCGGCGCGAAATCGCGCGTGCTTGCGGCCGCCTTCAGCGTGTCGAAATCCTCGCCAGCCGCGGCAAACAGCTCGCGTGCCACCTCGTTCGTGATCCAGCCCTCCATGAGCGCGCGGGACCGGCCGCCATCGCGGCGCACAAGGTCGGCCTGGGCGCCCGACCAAGAACTGGCCACCACGTCCCATCCGTAACTTGCCGGCTCGGTCTCGTGGATGATGATGGCGCCGGCCGCGCCCTGCCGGGCGGCCTCCTCATACTTGTAGGTCCAGCGACCATAATAGGTCATCGCCTTGCCGTTGAAGAGCGCGTCGTCACCCGTGGCAAAGCCCGGATCGTTGACCAGCATCACGACGGTCTTGCCGGCCAGGTCGAGCCCCTCATAATCATTCCAGTCATATTCCGGCGCCACGGCGCCATAGCCGATGAAGACCAGCTCAGAGGCTTCGATTTCGGTGACCTCGACATCCTGCTGCTTGGTCCAGATCACCGCGTCGGCCTTCAGTTCGAGGTCGCGCACCCCCTCTGGCGTCTCCACCTGGACGAAGGAGTCGCCGGCCTGCACTGTCTGCTCGACCATTTCCACCGTCTGGAACCAGCTCCCCTCCGGGCCTCCGGGTTGAAGGCCCACGCGCTGCATCTCCGCCGCGATCCAGTCCGCTGAGGCCTCTCCGGCCTCTGAGCCCGGTCCGCGACCCTCGAACGTGTCCGACGCCAGCGTCCCGATCCGCACGGCGAGGTCGGCTTCGGAAATCGTCGTCGAGGTGTTGTCGGGAAGCGGTAGCAGCAGCTTGTCCGGGGCGGGCTCGGCGGTGACCGGTGTGCGCGCCGATGTGCCGTCATCGGGCGTTGCGGCGGTGTCATCTGGCGCGTCCTTGCCACCGCAGGCGGCGGCGAGGATCAGCAGGCTCGACAGCAGGGCAGGGCGAATCATGGGCATAACCAGTCGTTTCGGGTCTTTCGGCTGTGTTGCACGGGGCTTTTGTCATCGCAAGGCACTGAAAAGGCGGGGCAATGTGGGCATCAACCTTTTCTTAGGCACAA
>CAZXWB010000372.1:0-1985 GCA_964644395.1 uncultured Hyphomonadaceae bacterium
CACCTCGTCCTCGCCCTTCACGTCCACGCGGGCCGAGAGATCGCCCTGCCGGAGGGCGGTCGCGGCGGCGGCGAGGGATTCCAGGCGGCGCGTGATGCGGCGCGCGACAAAGTAGGAAAAGATGGCCGAGGGCGGCAAAAGGACGGCCAGCAGCCCGATCAGCAGGAGCGCCACGATGCCTACGGAGGGAAAGATGGTGCGGGCGAGGAGATCGACGAAGGCTGGGGCCCAATCGGGCGAGGGGAAGCGAGCCGGCAAATCCTCCATCGTGGAGACGATCTGGAAACCGCCGAGGGTGGCGATCAGCAGGACCAACCCCACCACGACGGTCAGATGGGCGTGGGTCAGCGCCCAGAGCATCCGCCGCCGGCGCAGCCGATCCCAGATGTGCCACAGCCAGACGCCGATGCGCAGGACAGCGAAAATCATCCCAGCTGCGCTCAGGACGAGCGCAGCGCCGACAAGGCCCAGGTTCGAGCGGGCGAATTGATCCCCCCAGCCGACGATGAGGGCGAGGGCGGGCAGCCCGGCTCCCAGCGCCAGGCTCAGGCCGAGCGCCGCGGCCCCTTCAATAAGAAAGGGAAGCGAAGCGACTCCTTCGCGAAGCAGCCGTGCTCCCCACCGGCCCTTGGGCAACCGCAGCCGCAGCGCGCACCACAGGGCACAGATCGCACCGAGGAAGAAGAAGCTCTGTCCGAGGGCGTTGGGGGGAATCTGCTCGCCGACCAGCAGCAGGCCGGTCATCAGCAGCGCACCCAGCCCCCAGCTTTCGATCAGAGCCCGGACCGCGCCGACGCCCCAGAAGAATTGACGCGCCTTCATACCTCTTTCCTCAGCCGGTAGCCCACGCCCCACACCGTCTCGATGGCCTCACCGAGCCGGCCCAGCTTCCGTCGCAGCCGCAGGATGGCGTTATCCACCGAGCGGTCGCCCGTGACGTAGGTCTCGCCCCACACCGCGTCCAGCAGATAGTTGCGGCTGAAGGCGCGGCCCGGGTTGCGCAGCAGCAGGTGCAGCAACTCGAACTCGGTGGGAGTCAGGTCAAGGCGCTCGCCGTCCAGGGTGGCGCAGTAGGCCTCGGGGTCCAAGCGCAGCGGCCCGTATGTGAGGACAGTCTCAGCGCTGCCGCGGTCCGCCTGCAGGATCTGTTGCACGCGCTCGATGCGCCGCAGCAGCACCCGCACCCGCGCGATCAGCTCCCGCATGCTGAAGGGCTTGGTGAGGTAGTCGTCGGCGCCGACCTCCAGCCCGATGACGCGGTCGGCCTCCTCGTCGCGGGCGGTGAGCATCAGCACCGGGATGGGCGAGCCCTGCCGGATCTGGCGCAGCACCTCCAGCCCGTCCAGACGCGGGAGCATCCAATCGAGAATGACCAGGTCAGGCTGATGGCGGGCGTGCATCTCCAGCGCCTGCACGCCGTCGGCAGCGTGTACGACATTGTAGCCCGCCGCCTCCAGCTCGCGCTCGATGACCCGCGCCAAGTCGGTTGCGTCCTCAACCAGAAGAATGGTCGTCATTTGGTTGCTCCGTTGCGTGTGACCATTGACCTACTGATCCTGTCATAACTACCTAAACGCCTCCAATTTGGTAGACTGGAGGTATGAATACTGAACAAGAACGCAACGAGATACCAGAGAGCTTCCGCGACCACTGGGAGTGGCGGCGCTTCCGGGCGTGGGAATTGCACGAGGCGGGTTGGGGCCAAGCGCGAATTGCCGAAGCGCTGGGCGTAACGGGCGGCGCGGTCAGCCAGTGGTTCAGGAAAGTCCGCGAAACGGGCTTGGGCGCTTTGCGCAGCCGCCGGGAGTAGAATGATTAACCACGTGATTAACTTTTGCATCATCGCCTTCCTTTCTGATGTATCATCCATAACGTGACTGTTGTTCAGACATCGCTGTGGTCGGTCTCTGACCGCGCCACCGCCTGGGGGGCGGCGCGATTTGGAACACACTATCATGACGTCGGAGCGGGCTGGTTTGTTCCAT
>CAZXWB010000373.1:0-1982 GCA_964644395.1 uncultured Hyphomonadaceae bacterium
GTGTCATAGGGCCCGACATCATAGCCCTCGCCGGTGATGGCGCTGGCGATTCGATTGGCACCGAGCCCGCCGGACCAGGTCGCCTTGAAATGGCCGCTCGACAGGTTCAGCCGCGCGGTTTCGACGCCGGGCAGCGCGGCGACGGCCTTTTCGATCTTGGCCAGGCACGCGCCGCATTTCGCGCCGCGCACCATGAGTTCGAGCTGTTTGCGGCCGCCGCTGGTGCGGACATAGGCGCGGTAATCGATCTCTCCGGCCCGGGGCTGGGGACCGAAATCGGAAGGGTTTGCGGTATCAGCTGTCATCACAATCATGTTTGCGCTGGCGCGCGCGCTTCAAGGTGGGCGGCGCATCCTCGGGGATCACCATGTCGCAGGCGCCGGGGATCTCGATCTCCTTGCGGGCTTCCATGACGGGCTCGGCACCCGCCTGCCAGCGACCGGTGATCACGACATTGCGAAAGCCCGGCGGGACATCATCGAGCCGCGCGGTGTAGAGACCCGGCGCAGCGCGCTCGAAGCCGACGCTCCGGTCCTCGCGCACGTTTGCCGGGTGGCGGAGCTCGGCCTCGAGGATGAGGCCGGCCACAGGATTGCCATTGCGGTCCTCGATCTTCACCGAAAGCGCCCCGCCCAGCTCTCCCGACAGGCCGGCTGCCACAGCCCAGCCGCGCGCCTCCTGGCTGGCGCGGGCGGCGAGGGTCTCGTTGTACTCAAGCCCCTGGGTGTAGGACTTGCGCACATCCTCGCCGGGATAGGACTTTATGGCGTTGAACAGGAAGATGCCGTTCACGGTGAACACCACGCCGAAGAAGGCCAGGATGATCAGGCCGAAATGCCAGCCCTTGAACGGCCCCTTGCCGTCGGTCTCTCGCTCGTCGTGCATCATCGCGCTCATTCCTCGCCTCCATGGAAAGCCACGTCATCGGTGAAGGTTTCACCCGTCTCCGGGTCGGTCACGGTGACCTTGATCGTGTCCTGGCGATCGGCCACGCCGCTCTCGGATTCCACGATCATGCGGTAGCGGTCGACGCCATAGGCCGCCACGGGCAGCTCGAACGTGTTCGCAGCGACGGGATCGACGCCGACAACCCGTGCCTCCATACCGTCGACACCGGAGACCTCCACGGTCAGTTCCCGCGCTTCCGTCGCCTTGTTGACGAGCTTCATGGTGTATCCATTGCGGATCGATCCGTCGGACAGCAGCACGAAGGGCGGCGAACGGTCCTTAAGCATGTTGAGTTCCAGCGTGGACCGCGAGCTGAGGCCCATGGTCATGAGGCCCGCGATCGCCACGATCAGGAAGCCGTAGAGAAAGGTCCGCGCGCGGAAGAAGCTGTATTTCGGTTTGCCACCCTGGGCGCGCGTGGCCACGGCCACGTCAGTGTCATAGGCAATCAGTCCCCTGGGCCGGCCGACGCGGTCCATTATCTGATCGCAGGCATCAATGCAGAGCGCACAGTGAATGCATTCGAGTTGCGCACCGTCACGGATGTCGATGCCCATGGGACAGACCTGGACGCATTGGTTGCAGTCGATGCAGTCGCCGCGGCCTTCCCAGCTCTCGCCCTTGCGGTGGGGCCCGCGCGGCTCGCCGCGGTCATAGCGGTAGGTGACGTTGAGGGCGTGCTCGTCGGTCAGCGCGCCCTGGATGCGCGGCCAGGGGCAGAGATAGGTGCAGACCTGCTCGCGCATTGTGCCGGCAAGCGCATAAGTCGTGAAGGTCAGGATGCCGGCGAAGAAATAGGCCGTCAGCGGTGCCTCACCCATGAAGAAGGTCTGCGCAATGGTCGGCGCGTCGTGCCAGTAGAGGATGAAGGCCCCGCCGGTGGCAAAGGCAATGAACAGCCAGACAATGTGCTTGCCCACCTTGCGCAGCGCCTTGTTTGCACTCATCGGCGCCTTGTCCAGGCGCATGCGTGCGGCGCGGTCACCCTCGAAGGCGCGCTCGACCCAGATATAGAGGTCGGTCCAGACCGTCTG
>CAZXWB010000374.1:0-1981 GCA_964644395.1 uncultured Hyphomonadaceae bacterium
CTCCAGTTGACCACCTTGTTCGTCACCAGCTGTTCGTTCGGGATCAGGTGTTCCTTGCCGTCGCGGGTGATCACCGAGGCGTAGCGCAGGCCAAGGGATTTCACGACGCCATAGGTGTCGTCCACCTCGATCACATCCTCGGGCTTGATCGAGCGGTCGGTCAGGAGGATCACGCCGGAGATGAAATTCGCCACGATCTGCTGCATGCCGAAACCGAGGCCGACACCGATCGCACCACCAAGGACAGCCAAGCCCCCAAGCGGGATGCCGAGACCGGTCAGGGTGAGCACCACGGCGGCAAAGAACAGGCCGACCTGGATCGCGTTGCCGAGCAGGATGCGGATCGAGGGCTCGACCTTGGGCAGCGTGTCGACGCGCGTCTTCAGACGCTTGGCGAGCCAGTGGGCGCCATAGAGAAAAAGTGCGGCGGTGAGGACTGCCTGGACGACAAAGGCCGGGCTGATCGTGCGCCCGCCAAAGGGCGGTCCGAAGGTCTGGGCCCAGTGCAGGAACTCGTCCAGATAGCCGAAGGCGTTGAGCACCGCGATGGCCCAGGCGATCCAGGAGACCGGCTTGCGCAGGCCCTCCGGCAGGAAGGCCGTCGCGGTGCGGATGATCAGCCAGGCCGTGGCCAGCGATGTGGCAATGCGCACCAGCGGATGGGCAAGGCCCGCGCCGGCCATTGCGGTCTGGGCGATCCAGAAGAAGGCGGCCCAGAGCGCCGGGCGTACAAGGCTCGGCAGGGTCTCGTCCACCCGCGTGCGGATGTTTTCGGGAAGGCGCGACAGGCCGGCATTCACGAGACGGCGTCCGGTTGGCGCGAAAATGATGCCGGCAAAGAGGACACCGATGATCACCGCCAGCTGGATGCCGACGGGGATCAGGAAATCGGGATTGAGCAGCGTCTCGCGGGCATACCCCACGGGATCATCGACAATGGTCTGGGCCCAGTCGGGCAGGGTGAAGCCGCCAACCTCCTGCGGGGCCTCGCCTGCCGGCTCTGCAGGGGTCTCGGCGGGTGCCGGTGTCTCCTGCGGCGCCTCTGCGGGGGTTTCCTCTTCCAATGCGCGCGGCCTCCAACGAATCGATGAGTTAGGTTAGCCGCCGGCAATGGCAGCGAAAAGCGCTTTACCTCGGCGCCTTGCCCGTCTATCGCGCGCGGCTTGCAGGGAGGCGTGCCGGAAACGTGTCAGACACCGTGAATATCCGGCCCGAAAGGGCGGGCGACGAGGATGCCATTGATGCGGTCGTGCTGGCGGCCTTCGGTCCGGGACGGTTTGCCAAGGCGGCCGAACGCCTGCGCGAGGGCAACCGGCACCTGCCAGCGCTCAGCCATGTGGTCGGTGCGCCGGGCGGTCTTCTCGGCACGTGCCGCATCTGGCCGGTCGCGTGTGAACTCCCGGGCGCTGTGCTGCTCGGACCGATTGCTGTCCTGCCGGCCAGGCGCGGCGAGGGCCTTGCCGCGCAGCTGCTCGGCGAAACGCTGTCAGCCTGCGACCGGGCCGGCGTGCCGGCGGTGATCTGCGTCGGTGACGACTGGCTCTTCGGTGCCCATGGTTTCGGTGTGAACACCGGCGAGGCGCGCCTGCCGGGGCCCGTCGATCCGCAGCGCGTGCTTGTCAGGGGGCACGGTGGCGCCCGCGCGCCAGCCATCAATGGCCCGCTCAGCGTCCCTCGCGGCGCCAGGCCAGCATGAGCAGGATCAGCACCAGCGCCACGCCGAGCCAGCCCGGCAGCAGCGCCCGGGAGCGCGACGATGTCACCGCATAGGCGCCGCGCTCGCGCAGGCCCAGCCAGCTGTCGCCGCTCGCCCGGCCGCGTTCGCCGACGAGACGGATGTCGGGACCCGAGGTTGCGCGTTCCAGCCGGATGACACCGCCATCGGTGGCGTCGGCGAGCGGCGTCACGCGTTCGGTGGAGACCGACAGATTGGCGTATTCCTCCGGATTGGCGGGCCCGTTCAGTACCACCGCCTGAAGCT
>CAZXWB010000375.1:0-1981 GCA_964644395.1 uncultured Hyphomonadaceae bacterium
AGCGCGGCGCGCTCATGCAGCTTCAGGCGCTGGGGCAGGGTGCGCAGGCCGCGCAACGCCGACCAGGCCTCCTCCGGGCCAAGCGAGAAGCCGAAATCATCGGCAGTGCGGTCGAGCCGCCCGGCCGCAGCCTCATTGCCGGCAATGACCGCGCCGCCGAAGGCATCGGCATGGCCGACGACATATTTGGTCAGCGCCTGGACCGACAGGTCGACACCAAAGGCCAGCGGCGTGTGGTAGACCCCGGCGCTCCAGGTGTTGTCCAGCATGGTGGCGATGCCACGCGGGCGGGTCACCGACAGGATGGCCGGCAGATCGTGGACCTCGAAGGTGAGCGAGCCGGGGGATTCCAGCGCCACGGCGGCGGTGTTGTCGCGGATGTGTTCCTCGATCCCTGCGCCCGCCCGCGGCTCAAAGAAGCTCGCCTCCACGCCCATGCGTTTCAGGTGGCGTTCGCAGAAGCGCCGCGTCGGCCCGTAGATGCTGTCGCTGACCAGCAGGTGGTCGCCGGCCTTCACGAGAGCGGAAATGGCGAGCGTGCAGGCCGACAGCCCGTTCGGGGCGAGCCGGGCGGCCAGCCCGCCTTCCAGTTCGCAGAGCGCGTCCTCTAGCTCCCGGTGCAGGCCGTGGCCCATGCGACCATAGGGGCTGCGCGGCTGGTCGTAGAGGTCCTCTGCCCGCGGCAGGAGCACCGTGGATGCGCGCTCGAGGGCCGGGTGCACGGTGCGCCGCGTGCCCCGTCCGCCATGGATCAGCCGGGTGGAGAGCCTGCGGTCTTGTGTCATGCGGAGGTTTCGACCGGGTTCTCCGGGTGGGAGGCCCATTCGGCCCAGCTGCCGTCATAGACGCTGACCGGCCCGGCGCCGAGCTCATGCAGGGCAAGCGCCAGGACCGCCGCTGTGACGCCCGAGCCGCAGGTGGTCACCGTGCGCCCCTGCGGTGTCCATCCGGCATCGGTGAAGACCTTGCGCAGCGCCTCGCCGCGTTTCAGGCGGCCATCGGCCATGACGTCGGATGTCGCCACATTGATGGCGCCCGGCATGTGCCCTGAGGCAAGGCCCTCCCTCGGTTCCGGCGCGGTCCCGCGAAAGCGCCCCTCGGGCCGGGCGTCGACGATCTGGGTTGTGTCGTCGGCGATGTCGGCGCGGACCTGCTGCATGGTGCGCAGGAGTTCGGCATTGACCCGCACCGTGTGGTGGCGTTCCGATGGCACGGGCGGCAGGTCCTCGGTGTCGCCGCCGCTCGCCAGCCAGTCCTGCCAGCCGCCATCGAGGACAAACACCTCCTCATGGCCCATGGTGCGCAGCATCCACCAGGCCCTGGCGGCGGCCATGAGACCATTGCGGTCATAGACCACGATCCTGTGGCCGTCGCCGATCCCCATCTTTCGCATTCCTGAGGAGAACATCACCGGGGAGGGCAGCATGTGGGGCAGGTCGGTGTCGGGATCGGCGATTGCGTCAATGTCGAAGAATGCGGCGCCGGGGATGTGGCCGGCCTCGTATTCCTGCCGCGCCGTGGTCTCGCGCGAAATCCAGTCGGGGTACCAGGTCGCCTCGATGACCCTGAGATCGGGGTCGGCGATATGGTCCATCAGCCAGTCGGCGGATACGAGCGCGCTTTCATGTTCTGTCATGGCTCAGGTCTCCATCCAGGGCGGCACGGGCAGGCCCTTGGAACGCAAGAATTCCGGATTGTAGAGTTTCGACTGGTAGCGGTTGCCATAGTCACAGAGGATGGTGACGATGGTGTGCCCCGGGCCGAGTTCCCTGGCCATGCGCACGGCGCCGGCAATGTTGATGCCGGCCGAACCGCCAAGGCACAGGCCCTCCTCCATGACGAGGTCGTAGAGGATGTCCAGCGCTTCCTCATCGGTGCAGCGATAGGCAAGATCGGTGGACAGGCCTTCGAGATTGGCCGTGACGCGGCTCTGGCCGATGCCTTCGGTGATGGAGGTGCCCTCGGCTTTCAGTTCGCCATG
>CAZXWB010000376.1:0-1979 GCA_964644395.1 uncultured Hyphomonadaceae bacterium
CAGTTCATCTCGTCTGGCGAGCGCAAATGGCTGCGCATGTCGGGTCTCGTCTGCCTGCTTCCGCATGGCTATGAGGGCCAGGGTCCGGAGCACTCCTCCGCCCGGCTAGAACGATTCCTCCAGCAATGCGCGGAGGATAATATGCAGGTGGTCAACCTGACCACGCCGTCGAATTATTTCCACGCCCTGCGCCGGCAGATCCACCGTGATTTCCGCAAGCCGCTCATTATCATGACGCCGAAATCGCTGCTCCGGCACAAGCTCGCCACCTCGGCGCTGGAGGACCTCTCCACCGACACGAGTTTCCACCGCGTGCTCTGGGACGATGCCGAGACGCCGGGCCGCGGCGGCGATGTGAAGCTCGTCAAGGACAACAAGATCCGCCGCGTCGTGCTGTGCTCGGGCAAGGTCTATTACGATCTTTTCGAGGAACGCGAGAAGCGCGGGGTCAATGATGTCTACCTCTTGCGGGTCGAGCAGTTCTATCCCGTGCCGCGCAAGTCGCTGATGAAGGAGTTGTCGCGCTTCCTGCATGCCGAAATGGTCTGGTGCCAGGAAGAGCCGCGCAATATGGGCGGCTGGACCTTCATCCGTGACGAGTTCGAATGGTGCCTCGGACGCCTCGGCGCGAAACATCCACGCCCGCGCTATGCCGGCCGCGCCGCTTCGGCATCCACTGCCACCGGCCTCATGTCCAAGCACATTGAGGAGCGCGACGCCTTCATCGACCAGGCGCTGGGCAAGGCGGAAGTCGAACACACGGTCGCTTCGGCCGGAATAGACCAAACGGAGATCTGATCCATGACCGACATCACGGTCCCCACCCTCGGCGAGAGCGTGACCGAGGCGACTGTGGGGAAATGGCTCAAACAGCCCGGTGAGGCTGTCGGCCGCGACGAGGTCGTGGCGGAACTGGAAACCGACAAGGTCGCCGTGGAGGTCACCGCACCGGCCGATGGCACCCTGTCGGAAATCGTTGCGCAGGAAGGTGCCACGGTGGAAATCGGCGCCCTGCTGGCCCGCCTGGGCGAGGGCGCAGGCTCACAAGCGGGCGATGGCGGGGCAACAGCCGCCGACGCCGGTCCCGATCATGGCGGCCCCGGCGAATCCGGCGCGCCCGCAAGCAACAAACAACTCTCTGGGGGTTCCATGGTAGACGTCGCGGTCCCGACAATGGGCGAAAGCGTGTCGGAAGGCACGATTGCAAGTTTTCTCAAGAAGGCCGGCGAAACCGTCAGCCAGGACGAGCCGATCGCCGAGATCGAGACCGACAAGGTCGCCGTCGAAGTGCCCGCACCGCAGGACGGCGTGATCAGCGAATGGCTGGTGGCCGAGGGCGACAGCGTCTCGCCGGGCAGCGTGATCGCCCGGATCGAGGCCGGTTCGGGCGAGGCGGCTGCGCCGTCCCAGGCCGCCAAGGCCGAGGTCCGCTCCGAGGCCCAGAATGCCGGCCAGTCCCAGGCTGGGGTGGCCCAGGCCGGGGCCGCCCAGACCGGCGGCGACCGTCCGGTTTCGCCTTCGGTGCGTCGCATCTCTGCGGAAAACGATGTGAACCCCGCCGACATTCCAGGCTCTGGCAAGGGCGGTCGCGCCACCAAGGGCGATGCGCTGTCCTATCTCGAAGGCGGCGGCGCACCGAAACCGGCACCCCAGCCCGCCAGCGCGCCGCGCGACCTCGGACCGCGCGAGGAACGCGTGCGCATGACGCGCCTGCGCCAGACCATCGCCCGGCGGCTCAAGGAGGCCCAGGACACCGCCGCCATGCTCACCACCTACAATGACGTGGACATGTCGGCGGTCATGGATATGCGCAAGCAGTACAAGGACATCTTCGAGAAGAAGCACGGCGTGAAGCTCGGCTTCATGAGCTTCTTCGTGAAGGCCTGTGTCCACGCCCTGCAGGAGATCCCGGCGGTGAATGCCGAGATCGACGGCACCGACATCATCTACAAGAATTTCTACGATCTCGGCATTGCGGT
>CAZXWB010000377.1:0-1973 GCA_964644395.1 uncultured Hyphomonadaceae bacterium
AGCGCATCATCGATCTGCCGCCGGCCGCGCTGCTGGCGGGCACCAAGTATCGCGGTGATTTGGAGGAACGTCTCCAGGCATTGCTCCAGGAGGTACATCAGGCCGAGGGACAAACCATCGTCTTCATCGACGAGATCCACACCATCTTAGGCGGCGGGGCCGAGGGCGGCGGCATGAACACCATTGCCAACACGCTCAAGCCGGCCCTGGCGCGGGGCGAGTTCCCCTGCATTGGGGCCACCACTGTAAGCGAGTATCGCCGTTACATCGAGGCCGATCCCGCGCTGGCGCGGCGCTTCACCCCCGTCTGGATCGCGGAACCCAGCATCGCGGACGCCATCGAGATCGTCGGCGCGGTGGCTCAGAATCATCTGGGGCCGAGTCACGGCGTGACCTATCCCCGTGCTGTAGTTGAGGAGGCGGTCCGGTTGACCGTGCGCTACTTGCACGATGAGCAACTGCCGGGCAAAGCGGTCAAGCTGCTGGATCAGGCCGGGCCGCGCGTGACGATGGGCGGCTCATTGAGTGGATTGCCGGGAGATGAGCAAGATCAAGTCGTGGGCGGCGACGTGACGGTAGAGATTGTGCGCGCCATCGTCGCCGAACGCACCGGCATCCCCCTCACGCGCCTGGAACAAGAAGAGAGCCAGAAGTTACTCCATCTGGAAGCGCGCTTACAAGAGCGGGTCAAGGGTCAGGACGAGGCGGTGCGCGAGGTCGCCCGCGTGGTCAAACGCGCGCGCGCGGGCTTGGCCGATCCCCGCCGTCCCAGCGGCGTTTTCCTCTTCGCCGGGCCGACGGGCGTGGGCAAGACCGAACTGGCGCTGGCCCTGGCCGGGGCGCTCTTCGATGACGAGGACGCCATTCTGCGCTTAGATATGTCCGAGTATATGGAGAAGCACCAGGTCTCCCGCCTCATTGGCTCGCCACCGGGCTACGTGGGCTATGAGCAGGAGGGCCAACTCACCGGCCGGCTGCGCCGCCGCCCCTACAGCGTCGTCCTGCTGGACGAGATCGAGAAGGCGCACAAAGATGTGCAGCACCTCTTCCTGCAACTCTTCGACGCCGGGCGGTTGACCGACGCGCGTGGCCATG
Organism: uncultured Hyphomonadaceae bacterium; assembly: GCA_964644395.1. GTDB lineage: Bacteria > Pseudomonadota > Alphaproteobacteria > Caulobacterales > Hyphomonadaceae > JBGSUF01. The sequence goes on from CAZXWB010000377.1 coordinate 1,096, forward strand.
TGGCCGATGGACGCAATGCCATCTTCATCATGACCACCAACCTGGGCGCCAAGGAGGCGATGGGCTTCATCGGGCAGCAAAAACCTTACCGCAAGCGACTCCACGAAGCGATTGTGGCCCACTTCACGCCGGAGTTCCTCAACCGCATCGACCGCCTCGCTTACTTCAACCCCCTCACGCCGGACTTACTGTTGGCGATCTTCGACAAGCTCTTCGCGCCGGTCGCCGCGCGCTTCCGCGCCCGGGGGATCGAGGTCGAAGTGGCCGAGCCATTCAAACGCAACCTGTGCGCCCAATATGCTGATGAGAAACGCGGCGCGCGCCCGCTGACGCGCGGCATCGAGGACGAGATCGTGGCCCCGTTGACGGACAAACTCCTGGTAGGAGAGATCAAGCCGGGGATGCGGGTCGTGATAGGCGAAGAGAACGTCATAGCGGAAGAGCAACCGCCACCGGATGACGCGCCCCCGTTGGCGCCCGACCTGCGGATGCCGGCCCAGGCGCCGGTCGAGAAGCAAGCCGCCGATCCTCAGATCGCGGTGCAAGCCGCACTGGATGCTTTGACCCAGCAATTGGCGGGTCAGGACATCACACTGGAGATGGACGACAAGGCTTGGCAACTCCTGTGCGAGGGATTGGGCAAGGAGTTACGAGGCAGTCTATCCCCGGCGGCCGCCTTTGCGCAATGGGTACAGGAACCCGCGTTGCAGAAAGTGCAGGCCGGAGAATTCCAGGCGGGGGATCATATCCGGGTATCCGGTGAATTCACTCGCGATTGGGCGATCTGTTTCAACAAACTGGGAGGTGAAGCGCAATGAATACGCCACACACATTGACCCTTGAAATCCTCAGCGGCCCGCTGGATGGCGCGGTCGTGG
>CAZXWB010000378.1:0-1973 GCA_964644395.1 uncultured Hyphomonadaceae bacterium
GAAGCGCAGGCGCTCTATGCCGACCAGACGCCGCGCCCTGAAGAGGATCGCTGATAAATGTTCACCGCGCTCAGGCGACTGCTGAAATCCGGTGCCGCGGCGCCGGAGCCAGACCGGGTCAGCGACCCGAAGGTGGCCACCGCGGCCCTGCTCGTGGAGGCCGCCCTCACCGATGGTGTCTATGCAAATGTCGAGCAGGCCGCGATCCTGACGGTGATCCGCGACGCCTTCGAGATCGATGAGGACGAGGCGCGCGAGGTGCTGCGCGAAGCCGAGCCCCAGAGCGAGCAGGCCGTCGACGCCTGGCGTTTCACCACGATCGTGAAGACCTTGCCCCTGGAGACCCGGCTGAAGGTGATTGGCGGGCTCTACCAGGTCGCCCATGCCGATGGCGAGGCCTGCAAGTTCGAGGACGCCTTCATCCGCCATGTGGCCTCGCTCCTGCACATCGAGGATGTCGACCGGGCCCATGCGCGCCGGGACGCGCTGGGAGACCAGGGCTGATCGGTTCGCGACCGTCCAGCGCAATTGACACCCGTCATCACATGATTATCTCGGTCGCGAAGGAGAAGACCGCCCATGACCTACCTCGTCACCGATGCCTGTGTGCAATGCAAGTACACCGACTGCGTCGAAGTCTGTCCGGTGGACTGCTTCTACGAGGGGGAGAACATGCTGGTGATCCACCCGGATGAATGCATCGACTGCGGCGTGTGCGAGCCGGAATGCCCAGTCGAGGCGATCGTGCCGGACACCGAAGACGATCCCGACGGCAAGTGGCTGAAAATCAATGCCGATTTTTCCAAGTCGTGGCCGGTCATCACGCGGCGCAAGGATCCGCTGGGCGACCATGAGCAGTTTGCGCAGCAATCGGGCAAGTTCGAGAAATACTTCAGCCCCAAGCCCGGCGCCGGCGACTGAGACCGTCTGCGGCGCGGCGGCGATCATGCCACGTAAAGACCCGGAATTGACATGACCACAAGTTGAACACTTGCGGAAATCGTCATTTTTGTGTAAACATATGGGTCTTGGCGCACTCATAGAGACATACGAACGAGGACTTTGGCGGTCGGAAACGGCCTGCAAAGTCCCTGCGCGTGTTGCGGAAATGATGCGCACCCTACTGTCGCGTGGTCGAGGTGAAAAAAATGGCGAAAAAACAGGAAAATGCACTGACCTTCGAGGTTGGCCAGCACATTGTCTATCCCGCTCATGGCGTCGGCAGCATTGTCGGCATCGAGAAGCAGGCCGTCGCTGGCATGGAGCTCGAAGTGTATGTCGTGTCCTTTGACCAGGACAAGATGATCCTGCGCGTGCCCACCAATCGTGCAGAGGCCTCCGGCATGCGGGCCCTGGCCGGCACCAAGCTGGTCGAGGATGCGCTGAAGACGCTCGGCGGCCGGGCCCGGATCAAGCGCACCATGTGGTCGCGCCGCGCCCAGGAGTACGAAGCGAAGATCAATTCCGGCGACCTGATCTCCATCGCTGAAGTCGTGCGCGACCTGCATCGCGGCGATGACCAGCCCGAGCAGTCCTATTCCGAGCGCCAGCTCTATGAGAGCGCGCTGGACCGGATGGCGCGTGAGCTTGCCGCCGTGGAGAACATCGAAAAGGACGTCGCCATGGAGCGGCTGGCCGAAAGCCTTTCCAAGAAGGCGGCCTGACCTATTTCCATGTTGTTTTTGAGTGGGCGGGGTGAACCACTCCGCCCTTTTTCTCGTAACCCTTCATAAACGCCCGTTGATGCCGGGCGCGTACCGCCAGACCGGCGGCCCGTTTGAAGGGAGAATCAGGATGACATCCAACTGGTCCGACAACTCCGCCGAGCGTCGTTTCGTGAAAACGGCCATGAAGGTTCCGTTGCTTGAGCAGGAACACGAAAAGGCCCTCGCCAAGCGCTGGCGCGACGAGCAGGACGAACAGGCCCTGCACGAGCTGACCCAGGCCTATATGCGCCTCGTCATCTCCATGGC
>CAZXWB010000379.1:0-1967 GCA_964644395.1 uncultured Hyphomonadaceae bacterium
GAAACCCTCCCCATATGCGTTTTCGAACGGGTGGTGTGAGGCCGAAGCGCCCCGCCCGCCTGTCCCAAAACCATCCCGGAGCCGCCGTTCAACGGCGCTGCGAGTCAGGCCATGGAAACTGACCGGCGGCGGCCAAACGAAAAGGAATGAGACAACATGGGAAAGATCATCGGGATCGACCTCGGCACGACCAATAGCTGCGTCGCGGTCATGGACGGCAAGGATGCCAAGGTTATCGAAAACGCCGAGGGCGCGCGCACCACGCCGTCTGTCGTCGCCTTCACCGATGGCGACGAGCGCCTGATCGGCATGCCCGCGCGCCGCCAGGCCGTGACCAATCCGGACTTCACCTTCTACGCCATCAAGCGCCTGATCGGGCGCCAGTTCGACGACCCCACCGCCCAGAAGGACAAGGAAATCTCGCCCTTCGAGATCGTCGAGGGCCCGAATGGCGATGCCTGGGTCAGGGGCCGCGACAAGGACTACTCGCCCCAGGAAATCTCCGCCTTCATCCTGACCAAGATGAAGGAAACGGCAGAGAAATATCTCGGCGAGACGGTGTCCCAGGCAGTGATCACCGTGCCGGCCTATTTCAACGACGCCCAGCGCCAGGCCACCAAGGACGCCGGCAAGATCGCCGGGCTCGAGGTCCTGCGTATCATCAACGAGCCGACGGCCGCTGCGCTCGCCTATGGCCTCGACAAGGGTGAGAGCAAGACCATCGCGGTCTACGACCTCGGCGGCGGCACCTTCGACGTCTCGATCCTGGAGATCGGCGACGGCGTGTTCGAAGTGCTGTCCACCAATGGTGACACCTTCCTCGGCGGTGAGGATTTCGACCTGCGCATCGTCGATTACCTGGCCGACGAGTTCAAGAAGGACCAGGGCATCGACCTGAAGGCCGACAAGCTCGCCCTGCAGCGCCTGAAGGAAGAAGCCGAGAAGGCGAAGAAGGAGTTGTCGTCCACCTCCACTTATGAAGTCAACCTGCCCTATATCACCGCCGACGCCTCCGGGCCGAAGCACCTCAACGTGAAGCTCAGCCGCGCCAAGCTTGAAAGCCTGGTCGACGACCTGGTCAAGCGCACCGTTGAGCCCTGCAAGAAGGCGCTCGCCGATGCCGGCAAGTCGGCCTCGGAGATCGATGATGTGGTCCTCGTCGGCGGCATGACGCGCATGCCGGCGGTGCAGGAAGCGGTGAAGAAATTCTTCGGCAAGGAGCCGCACACCGGCGTGAACCCCGACGAGGTCGTCGCCATCGGCGCGGCCATCCAGGGCGGCGTTCTGCAGGGTGATGTGAAGGATGTGGTCCTGCTCGACGTCACGCCCCTGTCGCTCGGCATCGAGACGCTGGGCGGGGTCTTTACCCGCCTGATCGACCGCAACACCACGATTCCGACCAAGAAGTCCCAGGTCTTCTCCACGGCGGATGACAACCAGCCGGCGGTGACCATCCGGGTCTTCCAGGGCGAGCGCGAAATGGCCGCCGACAACAAGATCCTCGGCCAGTTCAACCTCGAGGGCATCCCGCCGGCACCGCGCGGCGTGCCCCAGATCGAGGTCACCTTCGACATCGACGCCAACGGCATCGTGAATGTCTCGGCCAAGGACAAGGCGACCAACAAGGAACAGCAGATCACGATCCAGGCCAATGGCGGTCTCTCCGAAGAAGAGATCGAACAGATGGCCAAGGACGCCGAGGCCAATGCGGAAGCCGACAAGAAGAAGCGCGAGGTCGTCGAGGCCCGCAACAATGCCGAGGCCATGGTGCACCAGACCGAGAAGCAGCTCGAAGAGCATGGCGACAAGGTCGACGCGTCGGTGAAATCCGAGATCGAGCAGGCGATGGCCGACCTCAAGGGCGTGCAGGAGTCCGAGGACGTCGCCGACATCCAGGCCAAGACCCAGGCCCTCATGCAGGCCGCCATGAAGCTCGGCGAGGCGATCTATGCCAGCCAGCAGGCCGA
>CAZXWB010000380.1:0-1965 GCA_964644395.1 uncultured Hyphomonadaceae bacterium
GCGCCTGAAGCCGGGGACTGTCAATTTACCGGCTTGCGCGTTATGCTCCGAGCCTGGAAATCGAAAGTTCTCGAAATGACCGAGAAACTGCTTTTGCTCGTTTTCGCAATCGCGTCGCCGATCATGGCGATCGCAGCCGACCCCGGCAATGACCAGCCGGATTCGACCGCCGTCTGGTCAACCTGGGGCGGCGCCGGTCAATTTGAACTGCGAGGCGATTACCTTCCGGACTATGGACTTGAGATCGTGGTCGATGGCAGGTCGACCGTAGAAGTGGTCCGCGACGATATCGGGGTTCGCAATCTGGGAGCGCTGAGCCTGCTCGCGCCGGCCGGCAACTTCGCAGGTTTCGTCAACGGTCAGCTCGAACTGGTCACCGATATCGTGCTGCGACACGGTAACCGCGAAGTTTCCCTCAAGCAGCTGATAGCAACGCCAGGTCTTTCCCGGGAAAACAGCCACCCTGTTCTGCGCCTGGCCGATGGGCAGGGACGACACCTCCTTACGCTTACGCATCTTCATGTAGTGGCCGACGCCCAACGCCAGTTGTTGACGATCCACAACGCCGATGTCGTCGCCACGGCAATGCTGGCGAAGCTGTTGGAGCTGCCGGTGCTCGACGGAACCCCGCTGGGTATGGCCTGGCTGGACCTCAACCTGCATATTCCGCCGGATGCCGATACGAGCGGTATTGGGCCGGACAGCGCCGAACGCGGACTGAGTTGCAGCGGTCGGCCGTTCTGGCCGCAGGACGGCAACCAGGTTGACGTTGCGCTGATCGGGATCGGTAACGTGGCATATCAGGGCGCGTCCGGCGATCGGGTTAAGGTCGCGCCGTCGGCAACATTGAAGAACGTCAGCGAGGGTGACGCGGTCTGGGTGCCGAAGTTTTCCCAGATCGCCGAATACACCTTCGAGCCGCGCGACCAGCACCCGTTCCTGGTCTGGAACATGTACCGGGTATCGGACGGGCGCATTCAGCAGCTCGGCGGCTCGGGCGTGAAGCACGCGTTTCTGACCCTGAACTTCAATTGCAGTATCGATTGCGGTAGCAACAACATCCTGTGGCCGGGCTGTGAGGACGTCTACAGTTCCGGCACCAACAACAGCAATTCGAACCAGGGGCCGCGCGGCGATATCGATCCGGCCGGCGGGCTGTTCTTCAGCACCTGCTCGTTCTTCGACCCGGGCTGCACCGGCAATCAGAACAACAATTCGAGCAGTTTCGAAAACCGCCTGATGATCGACGAATCCGAGCTCGACACGCCGGGGGCCGAGTATTTTCTCGATTCGTGGTACGTCGTCCAGCACGATATCGACATCTTCAACTCGATGGGCTATCACCCGATTACCCCGACCGTTTCCGGGGGTGGCTGGAGCTTTCCGACGGGGCCTTTTTCCGTCGGCGCGGCCATCGAGGAATGGGTTGCCCTCGGCGACCCGGATCCGCTGGCCGATCACGTGGCGATTACCGTGCCTTCGGAAACTCCCAGTGCGCCGTACCCGGACAACCAGCCGCAGGGCCGCCTGCGCGTGCTGGCGCGGGCGACCGAGACCGAGCCGGGCGTGTGGCGCTACAACTATGCCGTGATGAATTTCGATTTCAGCCGCAGCATCGATCGCATCGATATTCCTTTCCCAGGCGTCGCGCCACTGCTCGACAGCCAGTTTCTTTCGCCGGTTGTCGACGGCGTGCCGGGCGATTCCTGGACCGTCTCGCGCGCGGGAAATATGCTGAGCTTCATTGCGCCCTCAAACAACACCCTGCGCTGGTTCAGCCTGTACAACTTCGAGATCGAAACCAACGTTGCGCCCGCTGATCGGCAGGGTACTATCGTCCTGCACGCTGCCCAAAACGGTTCACCTTCGACAATCTCGACCGACGTGGTCGCGCCAGGAATGGCCGAGGCGATCTTCGTCGACGGCTTCGAGCCCGATTCCTGAAAAGAGCTCTCGCGAAGTCTC
>CAZXWB010000381.1:0-1957 GCA_964644395.1 uncultured Hyphomonadaceae bacterium
GGCGACCAGGACGGCAACCCGATGCTGGAACTCAGCGGGGTCAAGGACTTCCCGTTCACGCCGACCGACCCGCAGCGCGTGACCGTCACCGGCAACGACCGCCCGCTGAGCCAGTTCATCTTCCAGCCGACCGAGTTCCCGCAGGACAACCTGGTCTTTGGGGCGGCGGACCTGACCTTCAACGCGCTGGCGCAGAGCACCAAAGTGCGCGACCTGGGCGCGTTCTCGCTCAGTGCGGTGCAGCCCAGCGATGCGGACTGGCCCGACCTGTTCATGCTGGTCGGCAGCCAGGCCAAGACCCAGACCGCCGGCGCGAAGAACCTGAGCATCTGGCACTACCTGCTCATCCCGCGCGTGCAGGTCGTCCCCAAGGGGCGCAGCGGCTTCAACGAACAGGGTGACGCCCAGTTCCAGTACGCCATGAACGCCAATCCGTTCGACGTGCACCCCTGGGGTGAGGCGCTGAGCGAGACCAACGAGGGCACGACCGAGACCATCGCGTTCGACTTCACCGCGCCCTACCGCGTGCACATGCACCGCTTCACCGGCGACGGCTCCCAGGTGACGTTTAACCTGGACTATACCCCCGCTGCCGAGGATGGCGACCACGTGCTGGTGTGGGTCGACGGCACGCTGCAAGACTACACCACCGACTACACCGTCAGCGCCAGCGCCAAGGCCCTGACCTTCGAGGCGGGGTCCACGCCGGCGGATGGGGCGAAGATCGTGGTGCTGTACTGCTACACGCTGGCCGCGTAGCCCGGACGACAACGAGGATGGCGGTCGGGTGACCTGGCCGCCACCTGCAAGGAGAAACGATGCTCGAAAAAACAGTGGAATTCCAGACGGTCGACGGCGAGGATGCCAGCATAACCTTCAAGAACACGATGCGCCATGACGTCCGCGACGCGGTCATGCGCGACCGTTTCGTCGACGACGCCATGCCCGACCGGGGCTACCGCGACCACTTCTGCGTGTTCGCGTCGCGAATCGCAGCCGTCAAGGGTCTGGACGGCTGGCAACCGGTCGATGAGACGGCAACACAGGAGGAGTTCACGGCGTGCTATCTCAGCTTTACCGAGCACGTCGACTTCGACACGTTCTACGCCCTGGTTGACGCGATTAACGACCTGAAAGCGCCTGTCGCGGACGCCGTCGAGAAACCAGAGGATGCCTTGACCGCTGAGCAAGCCGCCGACCCAAATTAGCAGCGGCGCGCCAGGCCTTCCACGAACGGGTCGGACAGGACGTGGACCGGCAAACCCGCATCGACCTGGGCCTGGATGAGTTTGACGCGCCGGATTGGGAGTTTGGCGGGTTTCATTTCCCGTACCAGCTGGTGCGCGACAGCTACCATGCCTACGCCAAACACGGCGTGCTGCTGGTGGCGGGAGGGTATCTGGACCAGCCCGCCGCGTGGTGGGATGACATGCACACCTATCGCGCACTGTACGACACGCGTTACGCCGAGAACCTGAAGGAGAAGCAGCACCGCGATGGCTGACACCGTCCATAAGCAAGTCCTGCGCTGGGAAACCGACCAGGGCGCTGCTCGCGCGACACAGCGCGCAGCCCAGGACCTGCACGAACGCATCGAGAAGCTGCGGGCGGAAATCCGCCAGCAAGCCGCAGAGGCCGCGCAGCTGTCTGCCGAATGGCGGCGCTTTGCCAGCGGCAGCCGTGCGACCACGTCGAACATCGACCGGCTGCGCAAGGCGGCGCACCAGATGCAGCGCACCGTCGATGACATGGGCGAGGCCGTCGAGGACGCCGACCGCAAAATGGCGCGGGCGCGCGGGCCGCAGGCGTATGAGGACCGCATCCGCAGCGCGCGCAGCCAGGCCGACATCTACGGCGACATCGCCAGCCGCACGACGGCGGTCAGCGGGTTGGCGAGCGGACTGGGCTTCCAGGGCGGCGGGCAGCGGCTCATGATTGCCGCCGACATCTTCGATGC
>CAZXWB010000382.1:0-1957 GCA_964644395.1 uncultured Hyphomonadaceae bacterium
TTCGGCGGGTCGAAGGCGTCCCACCAGCCCTGGCCGTAGAGAAAGATCGGTGTGTGGATGACGAGTTTTCCGTCAATCATGCGCGTGGCGTAATTGTCTGTGTCGTAATAGTCTTCGGAGGCGAGGTAGAAGGTCGCCTGACGGGTCACCGACGCGTCCTCGTTCAGGCGCAGGACGGTGAATTCGGTGGCATCCTCGCGATAGGAATAGCCGGTCACGAGCAGGGTCCGGCCGGCGACGAGAAGCTCGTCATACCACGTGTCCTCGCGGTCTGAGCGGTAGACATCGGCGCGGGTGTCGAGGGCAAGGCCCGGTGCGCCGTCCGGCATGAGGTCGGTGATGAACAGCCGTCCGTCCTGCAGGATGACGAGATGGTCGCCCACCTGCTTGACAATGTCGCCCTCATCGACGCCACGGATCTGGTTGTTGGTGATTTCGGGATTGGCCGCCGGGCTGGCGTCGGAGGCCTTTGCGGCGGTGACGGTGACAGTTTCGAGGCCCGGCGCCGGCGCCGGCGGCGGAGGGGGAGGTGGAGGCGGCGGAATGTCGCCGTCGGCCGACTCAAGCTCCTGCTCCGTGATGCCCTCGAGCCCGCGCAGCCAGGCCTGGAATTCTTCCTCAGAGGCAAAGCGGCTGAGGCGGACGGATCGATAAGCGTCATAGGCCGGGTCGCGCCAGGCCGGCAGGGCGGGATCGGGTAACAGCGGGGCGGTGTCGGCGAAGCGGTTGACCGGCTCACCGGGCTGCTGGGCACCTTCGTCGAGCAGGGTGCCAAGGCTGGTACAACCGGCCAGGAAGGCCGCGCCAAGCACTGAAACGATTCCTCTGACCATCACATATGTCCCCATTTTCCGCGATTACCTCACAATAACAGGGACCTGTCGAGTCCGGCTCCGTTAAGGCGGGACAGGGGCGATGCGAACACAATCAGGCGAATTTCACCTTCCGGCGCTGCCGCCCCATATCCAAGCCATGATCCGACCGGAAGACCTGCTGCGCGAAACGCCGAAGGGACTCTACTGCCCGCCCGGCGATTTCTACATCGATCCCGTGAAAGGCGCCGTCGACCGCGCCGTGATCACCCATGGCCATGCCGACCATGCCCGCGCGGGCCATGGCGCCGTCCTCGCCACACCGGAAACCATCGCCATCATGGCGGCGCGCTTCGGTGATGAATTCACGGCCGCTCGCCAGCCACTGGAAATCGGTGAAACCGTGGACATCAATGGGGTCACCGTCTGGCTGTCACCGGCCGGACACGTTCTGGGCTCCGCACAGGTCGTGGTGGAATGGAAGGGGCTGCGCATGGTCTGCACGGGCGACTACAAGCGCAGGTCCGACCCGACCTGCGCCGCCTTCGAACCGGTGCCCTGCCATGTCTTCATCTCCGAGGCGACCTTCGGCCTGCCAGTCTTCAACCATCCGGAAACCGATGGCGAGATCGCAAAACTGCTGCACTCGGTGCGCACCTTTCCCGACCGCACCCACCTGGTCGGGGCCTATGCGCTGGGCAAGGCGCAGCGCGTCATCAAGACCATCCGTAACGCCGGCTATAACCGCCCGATCTACATTCATGGCGCGCTGAACAAGCTGTGCGATCTTTACGCTGATCATGGTGTCGATCTTGGCCCCCTGGAGCCCGCCACCCTGGAGAAAGGGCAGCGGGCCAATGGCGACAGGTTTGCCGGCGAGATCGTGGTGGGCCCGCCATCGGCCTTTGCCGACAAGTGGGGCCGCCGCTTCGCCGATCCGGTGCCGAGCTTTGCCTCGGGCTGGATGCGTGTGCGCCAGCGCGCGAAGCAGCGCGGCGTGGAACTGCCGCTGATCATCTCAGACCATGCCGACTGGACCGAGCTTACCGAGACGGTGCGCGAGGTGAACCCCGAAGAGCTCTGGGTCACCCATGGCCGCGAGGACGCCCTTGTGCGCTGGGCGGAACTGGAGGGCCGCAAGGCGA
>CAZXWB010000383.1:0-1950 GCA_964644395.1 uncultured Hyphomonadaceae bacterium
GCATGTCTGTCCCCACCGTCTCCGACGCCCGCGACTTGTTGAAGCGCGTCTATGGCTACCCCGCCTTCCGCGGGCGCCAGGAGGCGGTGATTGCCGACGCGCTGGCCGGCCACGACGTGCTCGCCATCCTGCCCACGGGCGGGGGCAAGTCGGTCTGCTACCAGATCCCGGCGCTCCTGCGTCCCGGTGTCGGGATCGTGGTCTCTCCGCTCATCGCGCTGATGGCCGACCAGGTGGATGCGCTGAAGGCCGTGGGCGTGCGCGCCGAAAGGCTGGACAGCTCCATGACGCCGCATGAACGCGACGCGGCCATCGAGGCGGCTCGGGTCGGTGAGATGGACCTGCTTTATGTCTCGCCGGAAGGCCTCGCCACGGGGCTCGGCTCCCGTCTCGCAGGCCTGAAGGTCTCGCTGATCGCGATTGACGAGGCTCACTGCGTCTCCCAGTGGGGCCATGATTTCCGGCCTGATTATCGCAACCTTCACCGGCTGAAGACCATGTTCCCCGACGTGCCGCGCATGGCGGTCACCGCCACCGCCGATGGCCGCACGCGCGATGATATCCAGGCCCAGATCGACTTGCCTGAAGCGCGGGTCCATGTGGCGAGTTTCGACCGCCCGAACCTGACCCTCAATGCCGAGGCCAAGCAGGGCGACCGCACCGCCCGTGTCGTTCAACTCGTTAAGGCGCGCAAGGGTCGCCCGGGCATCGTCTATGCATGCTCGCGCCGCGACACCGAAAAACTGGCGGAGGCGCTTGGCCGGGAGGGCATCAACGCCGTGGCCTACCATGCCGGGCTTGAGGCGGGTGCGCGGGCCGAACGCCAGCGGCGCTTCCTGCTGGAAGAGGGCATGGTGATGTGTGCCACCGTCGCCTTCGGCATGGGTGTGGACAAGCCCGATGTGCGCTTCGTGATCCATGCCGATCCGCCGAAGACCATCGAGGCCTACTGGCAGGAAGTGGGCCGGGCGGGCCGCGACGGCGAGCCGGCTGAAGGTGTCGCGCTGTTCGGGCCTTCGGACATGCGTCGGCTGATCTCCTGGACCATGGAGAGCGACGCGGCTGAAGAGGTGAAGGCGGTGCAGCTCGCCAAGACGCGCCAGCTCTTTGCCTTTCTCAATGGCTCGGCCTGCCGGCGGGCAGAGGTGCGGCGCTATTTCGGCGAGGCGGATGTGGCGCCCTGTGGCGACTGCGACAATTGCCGCAAGGACACTGGCGAGCGCCATGACGTGACCCGCTGGGCGCAGATGGCGACGGCGGCGGTCAAGCGCACCGGCGCGAGCGTGGGGCGCGGGCGCATCATCAACCATCTGATCGGCAAGGCGGTGGACCGGCTGGACAAGGATCTCTCGCGCCATTCCACCTTCGGCGTCGGCGCGGAAATGGGCGTACCCGGCTGGCGCATGGTGATCGACGAGCTGACCTTCTCCGGCCTTCTGTCTGAGCGCGGGGACCCGAACCGGCCGACGCTCTCGCTTGGCGACCTTGAAGCCGTCGGCGCGCTCTGGCGGGGCGAGCTGGAGGTGCATCTCGCTTCCGACCCCCTGGCACGGCGCAAGCGGCGCGCGCGCGGCGCGGCGGGTGACCCGGTGGCGCGGGAGCTGTCGGCGCGCGACCTGAGCCTGTTCGAACAGCTGCGCGAATGGCGGCTGAATGAGGCCAAGGCCAGGGGCGTGCCGCCTTATGTCATCTTTCACGACAAGACGCTCGCCGCGATCGCGGAGGCCAAACCCGCCAGCGCCGAGACCCTGCGCGAGGTGGCCGGTGTGGGCGAGAAAAAGGCCGAGCGCCACGGCGAGGCCGTGCTTGCCCTGGTGGCGAAGGCGGCTTAGTTGCGCTCACGACAGTCTGGCTTTCGCCAGACGTCTCCGCGGGCGCGGCCTGACCGGCCGGCGGGCGGTCGCCCGCTGTGGCACTCGAGATGAGAGACTTGGAAATGACCGACGACGG
>CAZXWB010000384.1:0-1949 GCA_964644395.1 uncultured Hyphomonadaceae bacterium
GACCGCTACGCTGCGCCGCGCCGATGGTGACCATGTCCTGATGGCTCTTCAGGGCCCCATGGCCGAAGCCGTGGCGGCGGAGCATTTTCCGGGCCAGGATAGCCTGAAATTCATGCGCGCACATCTCACCATCACGGATGAGGGCTTTGGCGCCATATCGCGCTGCGGCTATACCGGCGAAGACGGTTTCGAGGTGCTGATGCCGGCGCAACTCGGCCTCGAGACGGCGCGCAAACTGCTGGCCGATGAACGCGTGAAACCCATCGGCCTCGGTGCGCGCGACACGCTGCGGCTCGAGGCGGGGCTCTGCCTTTACGGAAATGACATGGACGCCTCCCGCACGCCCGTGGAGGCCGACCTTGCCTGGGTGATCCAGAAATCGCGCCGCGAACGCGCCGACTTTCCCGGTGCGGGGACCATCCTCGACCAGATCGCGCATGGCACGGCTGAGAAACGCGTCGGCCTCCGGCCGCTGGAAAAGGCGCCCGCGCGCGAGGGGACGGGGATCGAAGTGGACGGCCAGACCGTCGGTGTCGTGACCTCCGGCGGCTTCGGGCCGAGCGTCGATCACCCCATTGCCATGGGCTATGTCACCGCGGAACTGTCCGCGCCGGGCACGCGTGTCGATCTCATGGTGCGCGGCAAGGCGCGGCCCGCCGAAATTGTCGCGCTGCCCTTCATCGCACCCAGTTACAAACGCTAGACCCGAGGACACGCCATGAGCTCTGATCTGACACAGGACCCGACCTATTTCACCAAGGAACATGAATGGGTGACCGTGCACGGCGAGACTGCCACCATCGGCATCACGAAATACGCCGCCGAACAGCTCGGCGATGTGGTTTTCATCGAGTTTCCCGCCGTCGGCGACAGTTTCGAGAAGGGCGGGAATTTCGCCGTGGTCGAAAGCACCAAGACCGCCGCCGATGTCTACGCCCCGGTCTCCGGTGAGGTGGTGGAGGTGAACACCGCGCTCGAGGACAATTGGGAGGTCATGGACAGCGATCCCGAAGCCGGTGGCTGGATCGCCAAGATCAGGCTCGCCAAGGCCGACGAGGCGGGCGAGTTGATGGACCGCGCCGCCTATGACGAATTCCTGAAAGGGCTTTGAGAGACATGCGCTACCTGCCGCTGACACCTGAAGACCGCGAGGAGATGCTGGCCACGATTGGTGCCGCATCGGTGGATGAGTTCTATGCCGACGTGCCGGAGGCGGCGCGGCTGCCGGGCACGATCGAAGGCCTGCCGGACCATGCCGGAGAGCTTGAGGTGTCGCGCCACCTGAAGGCCCTTGCGGCGAAGAACCGGACCGCGAGTGACGGCCCCTTCTTCGTCGGTTGCGGCGCCTATCGCCACCATGTGCCGGCGACTGTGGACCACATCATCCAGCGTTCGGAATTCCTCACCACCTACACGCCCTACCAGCCGGAAATCGCCCAAGGCACGCTGCAGACCCTGTTCGAGTTCCAGAGCCAGGTCGCCGAACTCACCGCCATGGATGTGGCCAATGCGAGCATGTATGACGGCTCCACCGCCTGCGCCGAGGCCGCGCTCATGGCCTGCCGGGTGACGCGCCGGAACAAGGTCGTGCTCTCAGGCGGGCTGCATCCCCATTATGTCGCCGCGACGCGCACGCTTTGCGAAGCGCAGGGGATCGAAGTGGTGGCGCTTGCGCCAGAGGTGGACGGAGAGCTGAAGCTTGCAGACCACGCGGCTGATGATGTCGCCTGCCTGATCGGCCAGTCGCCGAACGTGTTTGGCACGGTCACCGATCTCAGCCCGGTTTCCGAGGCCGCCCACGCGGTGGGCGCGCTGATGGTGTCGGCCTTCACAGAGGTCGTGTCCCTCGCCATGGTGCCGCCGCCGGGCGAGATGGGCGCCGACATTGCGGTCGGCGAGGGCCAGTCCATCGGCAATGCGCTGAACTTTGGCGGGCCCTATGTCGGCCT
>CAZXWB010000385.1:0-1948 GCA_964644395.1 uncultured Hyphomonadaceae bacterium
TGGTCAAGCTGGATTCGCGTGGCCCGGTCTTCTACGCGCAGGAGCGGATGGGCCTCGATGCCCGCCCTTTTCAGATGTTGAAGTTCCGCTCGATGCAGCAAAATGCCGAGGCTGATGGCCCTGGCTGGACGGTGGAGGATGACCCGCGCGTCACAAGGTTGGGGCGCATCATGCGGCGCATCAACTTGGACGAATTGCCGCAACTGATCAATGTGCTGATGGGGGATATGAGCTTGGTCGGGCCGCGCCCGGAGCGCCCGATTTATGTCAACCAATTCCGCCGCTCCATCCCGCGCTACATGGATCGTCACTGGGAAAAGGCGGGCATCACGGGCTGGGCGCAGGTGAACGGCCTGCGTGGCGATACTTCCATCGCCGAGCGGACCAAGTATGATCTCTGGTACATCGAGAACTGGTCCTTGGCCTTGGACTTCAAAATTTTGCTGCGCACTATTTTTAACACCTTCGAATCGCCGAACGCATATTGAGGGTAGGTAGATTGGGAGTGCGGCTGGAAATTCAGCGGCTGAATTTCCAGCCAGCATCTTGCTGGCATTGGGCAGAGGAGGAAGTTATGGGCGAGATCAAGCAGGTCATCAAGCGAACAGGTGCCGTGGTTCCCTTCAAAAAAGAGCGTATCACCAACGCCATCTATCGCGCGGCGGTGGCTGTGGGTGGACGTGATCGCTCCATCGCCGAAGGGCTGGCCGATCAGGTCGTGGAGATACTGGAGGAGACAAGGCAGCCCGACCGCCCTCCCACCGTCGAGGAAATTCAGGATGTGGTCGAGAAGGTGCTGATCGAAAACGGGCATGCGAAGACGGCCAAAGCCTACATCCTCTACCGCGAAGAGCGGGCCCGTCGCCGCCGCGAGCGGGCCAAACGCTCGGCCCGGCCCTCCGACAATATCCCCTGGCACAAAATATGGGATGTCCTGAACTGGGCCGTGGAGAAAGAGCTTCACACCGTCGAGCAGTTGAACACGCGCATCGAGCGGGGCGAATTTCCGCAAATCGTGCGCGAGACCGACCATGCTTACATCGAGGACGTCACCACAGCGGCGGAGATGATCAAGGATCGCCTCGATGAGGTGCGGATCGTGATCATCGCCGGCCCTTCCTCCTCCGGGAAGACGACTACAACGGTAAAGATCAGCCATCTGCTCGCGAAGGCCGGGCTCGATCTTGTGCCGCTCACGGTGGATAACTACTTCTTCGACCTGGAGCTTCACCCCAAGGATGAGTTCGGCGATTATGATTTCGAGACGCCTCAGGCGCTCGACCTGGAGCTGATCAATCAGCACTTGAAGCGCTTGCTGGAGGGAGAGGAAGTGCTCTTGCCCTTCTACGATTTCAAGACCGGGCAGCGGCACGAGGCGCAGACGCCGATGCAGATCGGGCCGGACGAGGCGGTTCTCATCGACAGCCTGCACGGCCTTTACCCGCCGATGACCGAGGGCATCGATGAGGGAGCGAAATTCAAGCTCTATATCGAGCCGCTGCTGCAAATGAAGGGGCCGGATGGAAAGTATGTACGGTGGACCGATCTGCGCTTGATGCGCCGGATGGTGCGCGATGCCGCCTACCGCGCCTACGACCCGCAGCGCACGCTGGAGCATTGGCACTATGTGCGCAGCAGCGAGATGCGCAACATCATTCCCTATGCCAACACCGCCGATTACGTCGTCAACAGCGGCCTGCCCTACGAGCTGCCCGTTATGCGGTCCAGGTTATTCGATCACTTCAAGGAATGGGTGGAGCTGTATGAGGATGATCCACTCCGACAGGACGCTCACCTGCGCTCCGAACGGGTTCATCGACTGCTGAAGTCCGTCATCCCCGTTGAGGATGAATCAGCCATCCCGCCCGACTCGCTGCTCCGTGAGTTCATCGGGGGCAGTTGCTACGAGTATTAGGTGCACCAGTGGTCTCTCCCATAAATTTTTGGG
>CAZXWB010000386.1:0-1936 GCA_964644395.1 uncultured Hyphomonadaceae bacterium
AGGGCGTCCATCTCCTCGTCGAGGCGGCCATAAATGCCCGGGTCGCCGGATTTCAGCCGCGCCACCTGTGCGCCCTGGCGGGCATGCTCCACCATGACGGCATTGATGTCGTCCTGGGACCAGCTCCTGCCATGGGGTGTCTTGCCGACCTCGATGAAATGCGCCTCGCGCCGGGCGAGTTCGAGGATTTCACCCGAAACAAGCCGGTCATGGATGACCACGTCGGCGGCGCGGATGAGCTTCTGGGCCCTGACCGTCAGCAGGTCGGGGTCGCCGGGCCCGGCACCGATCAGGTGGACCCGTCCGGTGGCCTCGGCGGCGTTCTTCACATTTTGGATCAGGCTTTCCAGTGTGGCCCTGACCGCCGGTTCACCGCCCGCTTCCAGCGCCCGCGGCCCGTCGTCATTGTAGAACCGCGCCCAGAGATCGCGACGGGCGCGTCCGTCCACGGCCTCACAGACCGCCGGGCGATAATCCCTGGCGATGCGTGCGAGCGTACCGGTCCCGGCAGGCAGAGCATCCTCCACCATGGCCTTGACCTTGCGCGCCAGCACCGGCGCGGTGCCCTCGGTGCCGATGGCCACGACCACGGGGTCGCGGTCGACCATGGCCGGGGTGATGAAATCGCAGCGGTCGGGCTGGTCCACCGTGTTGACCAGAATGCCTGCAGACCGGCCGAGCTCGCCGACACGCTGGTCCTCGGCGGCGTCATCATTGGCAGCATAGACCAGCCGTGCATCGCCGATATCGCTGGCCTCCAGGGCGCGGGGGACATGGACGAGCCGCCCCTCGGCCTGCCAGTCCAGAACCTGCTGGCAGGGATCGGCGCCAAAGACCGTGATGTCGGCCTCGGTCTTCAGGAGCAGGGCGAGCTTGGCGGCGGCCGTCAGCCCGGCACCGGACACCACGACACGCTGGGCCCGGAGGTCGATGAAGATCGGAAAATATTGCATGGGGATCATCCCTGAGCTGCTCCACTTCAGAGCAAAGACATAGAATTTTTTCCTTCCTCAGTGTAGGTTCTGTGCATCTTTTGGGAATTTGTTTTACATTGGTCATTATCGGCGTACCCTGTTCCCTCAGGCATGGAGACAACAGAATGACCGACGCCCTTGACGCGCTGGACCGGAAAATCCTTTCCGCACTGCAACAGGATGCCACGCGCTCCCTCGACGAACTGGCTGCCCTGGTGGGTTCGTCGAAGACCCCTGTCTGGAACCGTATCCGAAAGCTGCGCGAACGGGGCGTCATCGCCCGGCAGGTGGCGGTGCTCAATCCCGCAGCGGTCGGCCTCGATGCCTGCTTCTTCGTCCTGATCCGGACCTCCCGGCATGAGAAGGCCTGGCTGGAGGCCTTCGTGGCGGCCCTGCGCAAGCGACCCGAAGTGATCGAGGCCCACCGCCTGGCCGGGGAGATCGACTACATCCTGAAGGTCCGCGTCGCCGATGCCCAGGCCTTCGACGCGTTTTACCAGTCGCTCGTTTCCGAGATCAGCATTTTCAACGTGACCTCTCTCTTATCCATGGAGGAGATGATTTCGCAGACGGCCTTGCCCGTCTAAAGTGCTAGATTTCGCCCTTCAGGCGCTTCATGACGCCGGAAAAATCAAGCCCGCCATGGCCGCCCTCATCGAGCGCGGCATAGATCTCACCGGCATGGGCACCAAGCGGTGTGGCTGCCCCGGCTCCGCTCGCCGAGGCGAGCGCCAGGCGCAGATCCTTCAGCATCATCGCCACGGCGAATCCGGGCGTGTAATCGCGGTTCGACGGCGCCGCCGGCACGGGCCCCGGTGCGGGACAATAGCTCGTCATGGACCAGCATTGGCCCGAGGCCTTGGACGAAATGTCGAAGAAGGTCTGGGCATCCAGACCGAGCGTATCGGCCAGGTTGAAGGCCTCGCAGGTGCCGATCATGGAGACCGCGAGCAGCATGTTGT
>CAZXWB010000387.1:0-1935 GCA_964644395.1 uncultured Hyphomonadaceae bacterium
CCGCCCTGGCGCAGCACCTTCGCCGCCTTCGGATGGACCGCCTCCATGCCCATGTTCGAGAGCTGGTCGGCGACGTCGTAATTCGTCTGGCCGATCTTGCGCACATTCTCCTCGCCCACGAGCTTCGGGTCGGCGCTGGAGAGGTGGAATTCCTTGTGGATGATCGCCTCTCGGGCGCCGGTGATGGCGGCGATGTGGGAGAAGGTCACCTCGGTGTAGCCGCGGTCATAGAGGCGCACCATGCCCTCGGTGCAACTGGCATAGCCGGTCACTATGGGCAGGGTGGTGTCGAGGTCGATCTTCTCCATCGCCTCCTCGATCCGCTCGCGCAGCGTGATCTTGCGGTCATCGCGCCAGCCGGTCAGGTCGACAAAGGCGGCATTCACATCGCTCTGGCGCAGAAGAAGCGCGGTGTTGTGGGCGGAATGGGCCTCGCCCAGGGCCGCCAGCATCTCGCGCACGGTGATCAGGTGTTCGTCGAGGCGGAACTGGCCATAGGAGCACAGCCTGTGCAGGTCGATCAGGCAGTTGCGAACGCCCTCGATACGTTCCAGCACGAAGCTGTCGGCGATCTCGCGGTCGCTGTGGTCGCCGAAAATTTCGGCATTCTTCTCGCGCATGGTCTCGCCGAGGCGGGTCAGCGCATCGCTCCACTCCCACTTGTTCTCGGCACTGGCGAACAGGCCGAAGACGCCCGGCTGGCCGGATTTCTTGTGCTCGAGCAGGTGATTGGTCATGCCGGCATAGGCCGACACGACGAAGACGCGACCATAGAGGTCGCCGGTATCGTGGTCCCCGATGAGCACATTGTCGAGGATGACCTTGGTGTTGGCGATCGAAGTGCCGCCGATCTTTTCTACGGTATGTGTCATGTCAGTCTCCGTTCAGGCCGCGCGGCTGTAACCATGGTCCGGCCTCTTCAGAGGCGCATCGACATCGCGGTGGGCGAGGAATTCCGGTCGCGGATCGGTCGGTCCGAAGGGACTGACGAGCCGGTTCGACCAGGCATTGAAAACAAAAAAGGCATTGATGCGGGCGAAGGGCGTGATGTTGGAGCCCGATCCGTGGATCGTGTTGCAGTCGAAGATGACCACGGAGCCCGCGCGCGGAGCCGGGGCCGTGACCCCGCCCTGGCGGGCGAAGGCGTCAAGGATACCCGAATCCGGCACGCCGGTCTGCTGCCGGCGCAGCGAGGATTTGTAGTGCTCCTCCGGCGTCTCGCCGGCACAGCTCACATAGCTCAGATGGCTGCCCGGCATGAACATGGTCGGGCCGGCCTGGGGGTGGTTTTCAGTGAGCATCACCGTCGCCGAAAGCGCGCGCATGCGCGGCATGCCGTCTTCGGTGTGCCAGGTTTCGAAATCCGAATGCCAGTAGAACTCCTTGCCGCGAAAGGCCGGCTTGTAGTTCAGCCGCGACTGGTGGATGTAGACATCGTCATTCAGCAGGAAGCGCGCAATGTCGGCGAGCCGCGGTTCGGCGACGAGCGCGGCGAAGGTCGGGCTCTGGCGATGCATGGCAAAGACCGAGCGGACCGCGGCCGGGTCGAATGCCTCATAGCCCGGTTCGATAATGAGGGTCTCCTCCGCAACGCCCGATCCGCGCTGGCGCATCCGATCAGCTTCGGCCTGTAGCGCTGCGACCTCATCGGGCGCAAACACGTCGTCGAGCAACAGGAAACCGTCGCGAGCGTAGCGTTCCACCTCGCCCTGGGTGATGGGGCCGGCTGCGAAATCGCTGGAGCGCACGACGGGGTCGTGGCGTGGAGCGATGGCCGACTGGCCGGTCTGTCGGGAAGGGTAGAGGTCCAGCATGGCTCAGGCACCCTCGGCGCTGCCCACGACTGCGGTGTGGCCGCCGACGACCGTATCGGCGTCCGCGTCGGCCGGATAGGCGCCGTCGGGGCCGTGCACTTCCCGGCCGGTCACCGGCGGG
>CAZXWB010000388.1:0-1927 GCA_964644395.1 uncultured Hyphomonadaceae bacterium
ACGGTCTTGTTGGCACCCGCCGGCACCACGATTTCCTTGATCAGGAACTTGCCGAAATCGGCGAAGGACTGCAGCAGGCCGAACGGACCCACAACGTTCGGCCCCTTGCGCAGCTGCACCGCTGCCCAGACCTTCCGGTCCATCAGGAGCAGAAAGGCCAGCGAGACCAGCAGCACGGCCATGAAGCCGAGAATCTGCAGGAGTGACAGGCCAAGCCCCGCCCAGATGCCGTATTGTTCGACGAATGCACTCATGACGGGTGCGCCTACTCCGCTGCCATGGGCGTTTCAAGACCCCTGGCGAGATCGGAACATTCGGCCATCGTCTTGGACGCCCGCGCCACCGGGTTGGTGAGATAGAAATCCGCGACCGGCTCCACGAAGGGCTTGTCCGACAGCGTGCCTCCAGCCTCGACCGGCGCAGCCAGGGCCCCGGCACCACCATGACCCGGTGCGAAATTGAGACCGGCAAAGACGGGCCGTTCCTCGCGCAGCTTCTCGCGCAGGGCCTCCGCGGTGTCATAGGGCAGCACCTGTCCCAGACGCGCAGAAAGCGCCCGGAAGATCGCCCAGCCCTCCTTCGCCTCACCCTTGGGACCGACCGCCTGGCGCGTCATCTGGACACGGCCTTCGGTGTTCACATAGGTCGCGCTGTGTTCGGTGAAGGCGGTGCAGGGCAGGACGATATCGGCCCGCGCCGCGCCGCGGTCACCATGGTGGCCGACATAGATGGTCGTCACCGAATCGATCGCCGGCAGGTCGATCTCGTCGACACCGAGCAGGAGGAGAGTCCGGATCTCGTCGCGCTGGGCGGCGTCCACAATGGCGGCGGTGTCGCGCCCGCCCTCGCCCGGGACGAAGCCGAGATCGAGGCCGCCAACGCGCGCCGCCGCAGTGTGCAGCACGCCAAAGCCGGCCCATTCCTCTGAAATGGCACCGATTTCAACGGCCAGCCTCTGCGCCGCCGCCAGCACAGCCGCGCCGCTCTCACCGCAGAGCGCCGCCTCCCCGACCACAACCATGGGCCGCTCGGCATTCTTCAGCACCGCGCCGAAATCGCTCGACATGACCTTGGCGATATCGGCGGGGCTGTCGCCCAGCCGGGCATGGTCATAGGTCAGGTCAGCGGCCGGACCGATGCGCCCCACTTCCAGATCGTTCCAGAGCCAGGCCTTGCGGATACGGGCGTTCCACACCGCCGCCTCGACCCGGGGGTTGGTGCCGATGAGCAGGAGCGCGTCGGCCTCTTCCACACTGGCCAGCCCCGGATTGAGGATGTGGTGCTCGCGCACGCCGGAGGTGCCATAACGAGCGCCAGCCGGGCGGCAATCAGTGGACTGGATGCCGAGCCCGCGGGCCAGCTCGAGCGCGGCGGCCATCTGCTCCACCTCCACAAGGTCACCGGCCAGCACGCCGATCTCGCCGGCCGGCACCTTCAGCGCAGTCGCCGCGGCATCAAGGGCTGTGTTCCAGTCGGTGCGCTGCAGGCGGCCATCGGCGCCGCGCACATAGGGTGTATCGAGGCGCTGGCGCTGAAGGCCGTCCCAGATGAAGCGCGACTTGTCCGATAGCCACTCCTCGTTCACCTCCTCGTTCACGCGCGGCAGGATGCGCATGATTGCGGTGCCCTTTGCATCGGCGCGGATCGCGGCGCCCATGGCGTCCATGACGTCGATGGTCTCGGTCTTGCGCAGCTCCCAGGGCCGCGCATTGAAGGCATAGGGCCGGGATGTCAGCGCACCGACGGGGCAGAGATCGATGACATTGCCGGAGAGCTCGGAGGTCAGGGACTCCTCGAGATAGGTCGTGATCTCGGCATCCTCGCCGCGCCCCGTCATCCCGATTTCCTCCACGCCGGCCACCTCGGCGGCGAAGCGCACACAGCGCGTGCACTGGATGCAGCGGGTCATGATCGTCTTGACCAGCGG
>CAZXWB010000389.1:0-1921 GCA_964644395.1 uncultured Hyphomonadaceae bacterium
GCTTTGACATTGATCGTCATGGTGCGGATCGTGCCGGTATAGGCCCCGTCCTTTTCGGTGAAGGTTCCGATGGTCGCCATTGGGTCAGTCTCCGTGTCTGGCGTTGGTGTGGAGGGCCTTCCGGGCCCGTTTGAACCCGGCGTCAGAGGCCAGGAAGCTCTCCAGCATGGCGGGGATCAGCGCTTCGGGCTTTTCTTCCGCGCCATAGGTCTGGCGATAGATTTCGGCATAGTCGCTGAGCGCCCTGGCGAGATCGGGATCGAGCGACAGGCTCATTCGAACAGGCGTCCGGTCGGGCAGTCGGTCTAGGCGCAGGGACATGGGATGTATCTCCAATCAGTGAGGTCTCAGGATCAGATCGCGGGTGACGACCACGCGGACGGGCCAGCCGGGCCGCACGCGGAGGGTTGGCTGAATGCCGAGATTGCGGTCGACGACGCGCTGGCCAGCCTGGTTGACGGTCTCGCCGACACCGCGGCGCACGGCGCGCTCGATGTCATCTTCGCCGCCGGAGCCAAGCTCGGCACCGATGCCGAGAATGGTGGCGAGGCCTGCGGCGACGAATACGCGGTCCCAATGATGATCGACACGGTCGGACAGACCGGCAAAGCCCCGGGCATCGGCGCCGGGTGCCGAGATCACAATGGACGACCCGTCGGGGAAGATGATGCGGTCCCAGGTGACAAGCGCCCGGTCCTGACCGAAGGAGACCTCGGACTGGTAACGCCCGATGAGGCGCGAGCCCTGGGGGATGAGGAGATACTGCCCTGTCACCGTGTCATAGACCGGCTGGGTCACCTGGGCGACGATGGTGCCCGGCAAATCAGAATTGATGCCCGTGACCAGCGAGGCCGTGATCAGCGTGCCGGCCATCACCTGGTAAGGCGAAGCCGGATCCTCGATGCGATGCGGATTGTAGATGTTGGTGCGGTCATCGCTGCCCGCGAAGGCGATCTTGCGATCCTGGAAGTTGGCATCCTCGCTGCCCAGCCCGCCCGCGGCCCCGCTGCGCAGATTGGCGAGGGCCAGAAGCTCAGACCCGATGTCGCCGGCGGCGGGGTCGGTGCGCGCGGTTCCCGGCGATCGGGCGAGGTCTGCTCCTTCGGCCCCGGACTGAAGCTGGAAAAAGACCGGTGCGCGGGCCGCTTCTTCCGCCATGGCGGCGGCCCGCATGCGTCGGGCGCGGGCGGCTTCATCGGCCGGGTTCGGCCGGAAATCATCCTCCAGCGTGCGCACATATTCCGGTTCGATCCCGAGATCGCGCTCGGCCTGAAGTATGGTCGAGCCGAGATCGCCCGAGAGTGGCGGGCCGAGCCGGGCCACGCGTTCCTCTACGGGCAAGACATCGCCGTAGCCTGAGGGCAGTGAGGCCAGCCCGTCGGGCGTGCGTGTGTTCGTCGTATTGTAGAGTTCCTCGCCGACCGGGCCGCCGGCCCCGGGCGGGGCGAGCGCAATGCTGGCGGCGGCAAACAGCAGGAGTGCTCCGACACAGGCGCCAGCCAGAAGCATTTTCCGGTTGATCCGGGCGACGGGTCTCGGGCTCGAACGGATTTTCAGCCGCTCGGCGGTTTCGTCGAAGGCGACGGGATCGGCCATAACCCTTCAGCTCCCGAACAGTGCCGCGAGGGGGTTTTTACGCTCCGCCCGCTTCGAAATCCGCACCACGGTCTGGTTCTGCTTGCCCATGCGCAGTTCGGCGGCCCGGAACAGCCGGTCGACCACATAATAGTTCGAGCGGACGCGATAGTTCACCAGCTCGGCCTCGCCCTCCTCGCCGAGGACAAAGAGCGGCGGCATGTCTGTCGCCGCGATATCCTCCGGCATCTGGATGAAGACCTGCTTTCCGTCATCGAAGACGCGCACGGGTTTCCAGTCGGGATCATCGCCTGATAGCCGGTAGTCGAAATCGAGGCCTTCAAGC
>CAZXWB010000390.1:0-1914 GCA_964644395.1 uncultured Hyphomonadaceae bacterium
GAAGCCGACGATCCCCTCGACGCCTGATTGCAGGGTCTGCTAAGCGGCGACGTTGTTTTTCAGAACAGGGGCTTGCGATGACCGACACCACCCGTACCGAATCCGACACGATGGGCCCCGTCGAGGTGCCCGCCGACAAGTACTGGGGCGCCCAGGCCCAGCGCTCGCTCGGCAATTTCAGGATCGGGTGGGAAACCCAGCCTGCGCCCATCATCCGCGCCCTTGGCGTGGTCAAGCGGGCCGCGGCGGAAACCAACATGGCGCTCGGCAAGCTCGACCCCCGTCTCGGCGAGGCCATCATCGCCGCCGCCAATGAGGTCATCGAGGGCAAGCTCGATGCGCACTTCCCGCTGGTCGTGTGGCAGACAGGATCCGGCACCCAGTCCAACATGAACGCCAACGAGGTGATCGCCAACCGCGCCATCGAAATCCTCGGCGGCACGCTCGGTACCAAGTATCCCGTACACCCCAACGACCATTGCAACATGTCGCAATCGTCGAACGACACCTTCCCGACGGCCATGCACATCGCCTGTTCCGAGGAAGTCGTCCACCGCCTGCTGCCGGCGCTCGCCCAGCTGCGCAACGCGCTGAACGACAAGGCGAAGGCGTGGAAGGACATCATCAAGATCGGGCGGACTCACACCCAGGACGCCACGCCGCTGACGCTCGGCCAGGAGTTCTCCGGCTATGTCCGCCAGCTCGACAATGGCATCAAGCGCATCGAATCCACCCTGCCCACGCTGATGGAGCTCGCCCAGGGCGGAACCGCGGTGGGCACCGGGCTCGCGTCGCCAGCCGGCTTTGCAGAGGCCGTCGCCGACAGGATTGCCGCGATCACGGGCCTGCGCTTCACCACGGCACCGAACAAGTTCGAGGCGCTCGCCGCCCATGACGCCATGGTATTCACCCATGGTGCCATGGCCACGGTGGCCGGGTCGCTCTTCAAGATCGCCAATGACATCCGCTTCCTGGGTTCCGGCCCGCGTTCCGGCCTCGGCGAACTGGCCCTGCCGGAGAACGAGCCCGGCTCCTCCATCATGCCGGGCAAGGTGAACCCGACCCAGTGCGAAGCGCTGACCCAGGTCTGCGCCCACATTCATGGCAACAATGCCGCCATAGGGTTCGCGGGAAGCCAGGGCCATTTCGAGCTCAACGTCTTCAATCCGATGATGGCCTACAATTTCCTCCAGTCGGTGCGCCTCATGGCCGATGCGGCCGTTAGCTTCACCGACAATTGCGTCGTCGGCATCGAGCCGCGCGAGGAGAACATCGCCCGCGGCGTCCAGAACTCGCTCATGCTGGTGACGCCGCTCAAGGAAAAATACGGCTATGACCGCGCCGCCAAGATCGCCAAAACCGCCCACAAGAATGGCACCACGCTGCGCGAGGAGGCCATTGCCGACGGCATCCCGGCGGAGGATTTCGACACGATCGTCGATCCGAAGAAGATGCTCGGGCCGGGTTGATCTTCCACGCCTGTGCGAATTGTGCCAATCTGGCAAAATGAGCTTGACTGATTGGCGAAAACGAAACGGCCTGACCCTGGCGGAGCTTGGTAAGGAGGTCGGCGCATCGGCTGCCGCCCTTTCTAGATGTGAACGAGCAGAGCGGCGTCCCAGCCCAGAACTCGCCAAACGCATTGAGGCCGCCACCAACGGCGAGGTGACGGCGGCGGAACTGCTTGGCCTGAACGCCGATGAGCCGCGCTCTGATCAAGCTGTCCGCGAAACCGGCCGAGCCGTCGACGCCGCTCCGGTCAGCGTCGCCGTCCCCGCCGATCTTGCCGAGATGGCCCGCGCGTATGGCCTGAACGTCGAGGCTCTCCTTGCCGATGGCGGCATCCCGCGCCTTCGCGAAGCCTTCAAGGCCGCCTATGTCGAGCGCCATCGCGACGCGATCGATGAAATCAAC
>CAZXWB010000391.1:0-1913 GCA_964644395.1 uncultured Hyphomonadaceae bacterium
GTTCGACCACTTCGGCGCTTTCCGACACCCGCGCCCAGAAGGGGATCTCGAAGCCTTCCACACGCACCGTGTCGAAACCGAGCGCTTCCAGCCGATCCACTGACCAGTCGCGCGCGCGCGTCTCGGCTTCCGAGCCCGCCAGTCGCGGACCGATCTCGGTCGTCAGGTCGGTGACAAAGGCGAGCCCGGTCTCATCGCTGAAGGCGCTGTCGATGAGGCCGCTGACGGTCTCGCGCACCTCCGCCGGAATCTCTGCGGGCGGGACCCCACCCTGCGAAACGGCGAGTGGCGCGGCCAGCAGGCTGGCGGCAGCGAGCATCCTGATGCGATGGAACATGGGGCCTCCGGTGGCAAGCAATGCGCCTGAACATGGGCCACAGTCAGGGTCAGTGTCTAGGCCGCGCGCGCCATTCCTCCGCGGTCTGGGCGTAGACATCGCAGGTATAGTGTTCGAGCGGTTCCGGCAGCGTCGCCTGGCCGGTCCGGCGGGAACCGAGGCGTTCGGCCAGGCGGATCGAGGGAACATTTTCCGGCAAAATGACGTGAATGATTTCCCTCCAGCCGAGTTCATCCACAGCAAAGTCCATGCAGGCGATGGCGGCCTCCATGGCGTAGCCCTTACCCCAGGCAGCGCGTTTCAGCCCCCAGCCGACTTCGGTTCCCGGCCAGCCCAGCGGCTGCCACGGCCCGATCCGGCCGAGCCATTCGCCGGTCTCTTTCTCGATCACGGAGAAGAAGGAATAGCCGTTCAGCGCCCACGACCCGATGATGGTGGCGAGCCCCCGCCAGACCATGGGTGGCGCCTGCGTGCCGCCGATATACCGCGCGGTCTCCTCATCGGCCATGAAGGCGCAGAAATCCTCGAAATCCTCCGCCACGGGCGGGCGGAGGATCAGGCGCTTGGTCTCCAGTGTGGGGCCGAGGTTCATGCGGCGGGTTTCAGCGGCAGCGCCTCAGTCTCGATGCGGCTGAGATCGAAACGCTTTGCCGCACCGCTCAGGTCGAGCCCGACCACTTCACCGTTCTCGTCCAGATCCACAACCACGCCCTCAGAGACCTCACGCGTTTCGACGCCGGGCCCGTCTTTCAGTTCAATGTAAAGACTGTCTGTCTCGGGATAGTAGTGGAGTTTCATGGCTCAGCTTCCGTGAAATCACGATCATAGAACGCGTTATGTAAAGTTTCCCCGTCTTCTAGCAGGATCACGCGCAGGGCGCGAATTTCGCCGTCACGCGGATCTGTTACCCAGCCCCAGAGCCGGATGCGACCGTCACCCTGCTCGAGCCGCCTTGCGGGCCGTTCCACAGCCTGCTCCACGAGTTCTTCGGCAATGTAGGGGCGTTTCCGAAGCACCTGTTCTGCGAAATAGCGGCTGAGCGGGCGCTTTCACGCCAAGCTCGGATCGATCCCCTTGCAGGCCTCGATCAGGCCGTTCACGGCGTCGACGGAGTTCTGGAACATGGCCTTCTCATTCTCATCGAAATCGAACTCGATGATCTTCTCCGAGCCTTCCGAACCGATCAGCGTCGGCACGCCGACATAGATGCCATTGAGGCCGTACTCGCCGGAGCAATAGGCTGCTGCCGGCAGGACGCGCTTCTGGTCGTTGAGGTAGGATTTCGCCATGGCGATGGCGCTCTCGGCGGGGGCGTAATAGGCCGAGCCGGTCTTGAGCAGCGCCACAATCTCGCCGCCGCCCTTGCGCGTGCGGTCGACAATGCCGTCGAGCTCTTCCTGGCTCATCCAGCCCTGCTTCACACAGTCCGGAAGCGGCAGGCCGCCCACGGTGGAGTGGCGCACCATCGGCACCATGGTGTCGCCATGGCCGCCAAGGGTCCAGGCCACGATATCGGCCACGGACACGCCGGTCTTCTCCGACAGGAAATAGGCAAAGCGCGCCGAATCCAGCACGC
>CAZXWB010000392.1:0-1910 GCA_964644395.1 uncultured Hyphomonadaceae bacterium
CTTGTTGTTTCGGTCGAGCCGCTGCTGGACGGCGCGATCAAGGGGCGGGTCTCGAATGGAAGTGGCAAGAACTATAACCAGCAGATTACCCTGCATGGAGGTCGGGTTGACGGTTTCTGCACCTGTCCGGTGGGCCATAACTGCAAGCATGTCGCCGCAGTGATGATGACATGGGCGGCGCGACAAGACGAGCGCCCCGGCCTCGCCACGCCGGTGCAGGGCTGGCTGCGCCGCATCAGGGAAAGCTCACCAGCGCCGCAACTGGCGGACGAGCGGTCGGAAGATTACCCGAAAAACGTAAAGGATCGCCTGCTTTACGTGCTGACCCCGCGCGACGTACAGTTGAAGATCGACACCTACAAGGCCCGGATCAATGCGGCGGGCACCGGGTTCAACGCGTCGATCCGGCGCTATGATGCGTCTCAGACACTGCGCGGCGCGGCCCCGGCGAAGTTCATCCGGCCCGTGGATCTTGAGCTGTTGCCAGCCCTTGCGCTGGCCCGGATCTGGGAGCCGCATCATGCCTATGGCTGGCCCGAACTGTTGCGGCCAAAAGGCGATGACGCCCTCGCACTGCTGCGCCGCCTCAGCGATACCGGGCGGTTCCTTCACGACAATTCCCCCGATGCGAGGCTGATCTGGTCGCTGGAACATCCAGAGCCACGGCTGGGCTGGCAGATGGCCACCGATGGCAGCCAGCGCCTGGGTTTCGAGGATGCAGACGGCCAGCCGCTCGACCTGCTCATGATGGCAGGGGGCACGCTCTGGATCGACACGGCGCAGGGCCGGTTCGGGGCGCTGGCGCAGGCGATGGACGTTGAGGTGCTGCGCCTTGTCGCGGCCAGCCCCGCGATTGCCCCGCAAGATGCAGAGGCGCTGGTCGAGGCGCTGCCCGACACGCTGGCCGGACTGGCGCTGCCACCCCCGCGCATTGTTCGCCAGACACGGCGCGAGGCAAAACAGCGCGTCGCCCGGCTGACACTCGGGGCAGAGAAAGCTCGCGACGGGCCGCGTCACTGGGGCACCACCGTGACACTGCCGACGCTGACCTTGCGCTTTGCCTATGAAGGCCAGGAGGTCGCAGCTGGCGATGGCGATCCGCGCCTGGTCACTGACGGCAAGATCGTGACCCTGATCCGCGATCCCCTCTGGGAGGCCGCCTGCGCCACACGGCTGATGGAGGCGGGTGCTCTGCCAGTGGATGCGTTGGACGTCCATTGG
Source organism: uncultured Hyphomonadaceae bacterium (assembly GCA_964644395.1). Classification (GTDB taxonomy): domain Bacteria; phylum Pseudomonadota; class Alphaproteobacteria; order Caulobacterales; family Hyphomonadaceae; genus JBGSUF01. The sequence goes on from CAZXWB010000392.1 coordinate 1,222, forward strand.
CCGGGCGAGCGCATGATGGCGTGGGATTTCGTCTTTGCCGAGGGCGAGATCAACCCGCACAGTCTCGAGTTCAGCGCGGAGTATGAGGCGCTTGAATTCGCTTTTCGAACAGTGCCCGCGCTGCGCCGCGACGGCTGGGAGGTGATCGAGACCCCGAAATGGCCCTACCGCCTGAGCGAAGAGGCAGCCGAGTTGTCGGTGATAACCGAGGCCGAGGCGGGCGAAGCGTTTCAGGGCAATGACTGGTTCTCGCTGGGATTTCAGGTCGATATCGGTGGCAAGCCGGTGGATGTGGCCCCCGTGGTGGCGTCGTTTCTCGAACAGGCGCGCGAGGAATGGGAGGACCTGCCCGATGCCGCGGCGCTGGCGCAGCATCTGGCCGAGCGGCCTGTTTATATTGACCGGGGCAAGGCGGGATATGCCGCAGTGGACCTCAGCCCGCTGGCACCGCTGCTGCACTTGTTCCTGACCCATCATGGCGAACTGGGCGCGCTGCATCCCACCGATGCCGATGTCGCACGGCTGGCTGAGGAGGCGCTGGCGGGCAGTTCCATACGCTTTGCCGACAATGCCGGGATCCTGCCGCTGGCGCGCAGCCTGCAGGCACTGGCCGAGGCCGACAGTTTTGCGCCTCCCGCGGGCCTCACCGCGCAACTGCGCGAGTACCAGGCCTATGGTGCCGCGTGGAT
>CAZXWB010000393.1:0-1907 GCA_964644395.1 uncultured Hyphomonadaceae bacterium
TCACGCCTCCGCCAGGCTGGCTGTGATCTTCATTTCCGGCGGGTCGCCGCACTCGCAGACCTGGTCGATGTCGAACGCGGCGATGGTGGCGAGGTTGACGATGTCGTTCACCGTGGCGCCGAGGCTGGCGATCTGGACCGGCTTGGAAATGCCGAGCAGCATGGGGCCGAGCACCGTGGCGTCGCCCATGGCGGCCATGATATTGGTCGAGATCGAGGCGGAATGGATGGCCGGCATGACGAGAACGTTCGCCGCACCGCTGAGCCGCGAGAAGGGGTAGATCAGCCGGTGGTGCGGGTTGAGCGCCACATCGGCATTGATGTCGCCCTCATATTCGAAATCCACATCATTCGCGCCGTCGAGAATGGCCACGGCCTCGCGCACCTTTTCGGCGCGGTCGCCGGGCGGATTGCCGAAATTGGAATAGGCCGTCAGCGCCACCCGGGGTGTAAAGCCGAGGCGCGACACCGCCGAGGCCGCCTCGCGGGCAATATCGGCGATCTGCTGGGCATCGGGCAGTTCGACAATGCTCGTGTCGGCGATGAACACGGTCTGGTTCTTGCCGATCACCATGGACATGCCGATGACCGGACGGTCCCTGATCGGGTCGAGCACAAGGCGCACATCGCGCAGGGCGACGTCATAGTTGCGTGTCACGCCCGTCACCATGCCGTCGGCATGTTCGAAGGCCAGCATGCAGGCGCCGAAGACATTGCGGTCCTGGTTCACCAGGCGCTGGGCATCGCGCTTCAGGAAGCCCTTGCGCTGGAGCTTGCCATAGAGAAAGTCGGTGTATTCCGCATTCTGGTCCGACAGCCGCGCATTGATGATTTCGAGTGCATCCTCCGGCACCGCCATCTGGCGCATGGCGCGTTTCACCTGCTCCTCGCGACCGATCAGTATGGGGTGGCCGAGGCCCTGGTTCTTGAAGCTGTAGGCGGCGCGGATGACCGCCGGCTCCTCGCCCTCGGCAAAGACGATGCGTTTCGGCGGTTCCGCGGCGCGCACAGAGGCCTGCAGGCCCTGGAGGAAGAAGGCGGTCGGGTCGAGGCGCCGGGCGAGGCTTTCGCGATAGGCGTCCATGTCCTCGATCTTCCGGCGCGCCACCCCCGTCGCGATGGCGGCCTTGGCCACGAAGGGCGGGATGTGGCTGATCAGGCGCGGGTCGAAGGGCGTCGGGATGATGTAGTCCGGGCCGAATTGCGGGCGCTGGCCGTGATAGGCGGCGGCGACCTCGTCGGGCACGTCCTCGCGGGCAAGCTGGGCGAGCGCCCGGGCGGCGGCGACCTTCATCTCCTCATTGATGGAGCGCGCCCGCACGTCCAGCGCGCCGCGGAAGATGTAGGGGAAGCCGAGGACATTGTTGACCTGGTTGGGATAGTCGGAACGCCCCGTGGCGATGATGGCATCGCTGCGGACCTCCTTGATCTCCTCCGGCGTGATCTCGGGATCGGGATTTGCCATGGCGAAAATGATCGGATTGGGCGCCATGGTGGCGACCATCTCCTTCGACACGGCGCCCTTGATCGACAGGCCCATGAACACGTCGGCGCCTTCCATGGCTTCGGCCAGGGTGCGCTTGTCGGTCTCCGCGGCGAAGCGGGACTTGAACTGGTCCATGCCCTTTTTGCGGCCCTTGTAGATCACGCCCTCGCGGTCGGCGAGCATCATGTTTTCCGGTTTCACGCCGAGCAGGATGCAAAGCCCCGCCACCGACAGGCCCGCCGCGCCGGCGCCCGACATGGCGATCTTCACGTCTTCCATCTTGCGACCGGTGATGTGGCAGGCATTGATCAGGCCGGCGGCGGCGATGATGGCGGTGCCGTGCTGGTCGTCATGGAAGACTGGGACATCGAGTTCCTCGCGCAGGCGGTCCTCGATGATGAAGGCTTCGGGGGACTTGATGT
>CAZXWB010000394.1:0-1906 GCA_964644395.1 uncultured Hyphomonadaceae bacterium
ATGACGGCACAATTTGCAACGGCACATTTTGGAGTGTTCTCCGAGGGCTTGGCACCGGGACGCTTTGTCAGCGTATCCCGCGCCGGTGGCCGCTTCGGTTTCAAGGGCGTCGACGTGCACTGGCCGGCCGATGGTGCGCCACAGCCAATGGTGCACCGCCGGCTCGCCGTCATCGGCTGGGACAGCCGCAGCGCCGCGGAAGAATTCCTTGAGCAGCAACTGGCGTCGCCCACCGCCTTTGCCGGCGCGCAGGTGGCTTACAATCTGCTGTTGCAGCCCTATCGCCAGCACGGCGCGATCAACTGGATCGACGCGGCGCGACCCGGTCCGATATTCCACCTCGGCGATGACCGCGTCGCGCCGGACGGCCACGTCTGCGTCATGACTTCCTTCGGGGCGCCGAAGGATCGCGAGAGCTTCGACACCTTTGCCGCCCGCATGCGCGCGGTGATGCCGCGCGTGGAGGCCGCCCCGGGCTGCCGCTTTGCCACCCAGATGCGGCCAGCGGACATGAGCGTGGACGGCGTCACCTTCACCGCATGGCAGACCGAGCGTCAGATGACAGACTGGGCCTATGGCGCCGGCCAGCACCTAGAGGCGCTCAAGGTCCAGCGACATGCCCCCATGGCAAGCCGGACGAGTTTCACCCGTTTCCGTGTGCTGCGGGAGGAGATTCTCGGGTCTCAGGGCACCCAGAGCGTGTAGACCACCTGGGCCTCGATCTCGTAAACGCCGTCAGAGAGATCCACAGGGCGGAAAAACAGTTCCGACCAGCCCCCGAGATTGTAGTCGATATCGAAACGCACCGACTGTTCGGCAATCGTGCCGCGGCCCGATGCGGTGGGTCGGTTGCCACGGAAGATCGTCGTCCGGTTGCGGATCTCGTACAGCGTGTTGACGAAGGTCATGCCGCCGTCCGGGCCGTCGGAATGGGGCAGGCGGGCCTGGCTGCCAAAGGCGAGCCCATCATCACCGGCCTGCGTGACGCTCATGTCGATGGCCACCCGGTTCAGCAGCAGCGCATTGATCAGGCCGCCCGCCTGGGTTGCTTCGGCATCAATGTTAAACGGCACGTTCGAGGCGACATAGAAGCTCGTACGCGTGTCGGCAGCCGCGATCCCGACATCGGTGCCGGCGTCCATGGCGAAGGCCGAGAAATTGTCGGCGGCGTCGGTCACATTGTTGCTGTTGCTGTCCACCCTGAAGTCACCGCCCGGCGCATCATTGACCTCGAAGGCCCGACCCGATCCCGTCGCCGCTGGCACCAGCGTGCCCGTGACCACGGTGAAGGCATCCTGCGGGATCAGGTCGGTGTCACTGGCGCCAGAACTGGTGTCGACGATAAAGTCGAGCGCGACCGGCGCATTGCCGTCGGCATCGGCGGCCCAGACGATGACGAGCCCTGGCACGTCGAACGCCACCCGGTCATTGACCTCTGCGCCGGCGGGAAGCGCCAACGAAGCCAGGCCCGCCATGACGAAAAGGCTGAAAAAGGTGTCGGGAAGCCGCATAGCGAGCGGGTTAGCATCGACAGGCTGAGAATCCCTTAAGCAGGGCTGAACATCTATACCGACGCGTTAACCTTCTGAAAGCCCGGAATTATCGTGCTGCCCTTCAATTCGCCGCATTCTCTCCCCACAATATGCGTGCGTGGGATAGATCATATCTGCGCGAGGGGGACAGACGCCTGCGACATCGGGGTCTACACTCCCTCCAACGCATTCAGGAGCCTTTCGCCGCCTGACGGGTTAGGATGACTGGAACGATTGGGAGAGATGCATCATGGCTGCACCAGCCATCACAATGAGCCCCGAACAGGGGCTGTCACGGTACCTGACCGAGATCCGCAAATATCCGATGCTCGAAAAGGGCCAGGAATTCATGCTCGCCAAGCGCTGGCAGGAGC
>CAZXWB010000395.1:0-1897 GCA_964644395.1 uncultured Hyphomonadaceae bacterium
GTGAGCTTCTGAACGAGATCTCGCCGGAGGACCGTCGCATCGACTGATGTGGTGGAGAGGGATGAGACAATGAAGACAAAGACGACGAAGCGCTTAAAGCGCCTGCTGGTCTCTTCCGCTGCAGCGTGCCTGATGTGTGCATCGCAGGCTGTCGCTGGAACGTTCAATTTCAATTGGTCCGCTTATGACTGGCCAACGGGGTCCGTGGGACCGAACACATTTACTGTTTCGGACGAGTATGGTTTCGAGCTGGACGTGCGTATCAGCATCACCCGTATAGGAGGCACAGCGGTTACTGGCTTCCCCGATGATGTGACCGGTTTCGGGACCGGCGAGTCGCTGTTCCTTGCCTGGGATGCGACGTTTCAGAACGGTGCCATCGGCGAGTCGACCAACACCGCGACGATGGAAATCCTGAGCGGCGGCACCCCCTTGGCGACCGACGGCCTCAGCTTTGAGGTGAACGACATTGATGCCGTTGACAATTTCTCGACCGGCGACCGATGTGACTTCGTCACGGCGACGGGTGACGCGGGAAACCCGTCGCTTTCTTATGTCCAGACCAATCCCGCGCTTCGTTCCGTGATCATCGGACCGGGGAATGGTTCTGGCTCGACCGGGACGATCGCAGCGAACCAGGCGCAATGTGTCTTCAACGTGGCTCAGGCAGATCCCTCACCCGGCTCAAACGGCGACGACAATGGCACGATCCTGCTGACCTATCCGGCCGGAACCTCAACGGCGACGGTCGCGTTCGAAGAGTCGATCGAGGACGTCTACGCCTTTCCGGGTATGGACCCTGCGGCCCGTGGTGTCGGTCTGTTCGACGTGGTCGTGATCGAGCAAGACACCTCCATCAGCCTCGACAAGACCGCCCTGAGCACAAGTTACACGGCCGCTGGCGAGACACTGAGTTATCAGTTCGTGATCACGAACACCGGGGACCTGCCAATCAATACGGGCCAGGACATCGTCATCAACGACGACCAGATCGGCCAGTTCGTGTGTGGCACGATCTCCGCGCCCATCGCGCCCGGTGCCACGCATACCTGCACCGCAGATTACACGACGACGGCGAGTGACGTTACAGCCGGAAGCGTAACCAATATTGCCACTGCCGGTGTCGGCACGCCCGGACAGGCGTTTGCGACCCGGCTCCAGTCCAACAGCGACACGGTCTCGGTGAATCTTGCCTCACCGCCCGTCGCCGGTACGATCGAATGGGTCGACTGGACGAGCCCGACCAACGGCACCCTGTGTTCCGGCACGATCACTGTCACCGCCACCAGCGGCGGCACGACCGGCTTTGCTAACAATGACGACACCTTCGACAATGGCGATGATGTGGATGGCACGACCTTTACGCCCGAAGGCACGTTCGACGCCGTCAATGTGTCCGGCCGCGCGGACGGGAGCTTTGCCTTCTCCCAGCCCGTGACGGATCCGACGCTGCATTTCTACCAGCTCGATTTCAACACGCTGACCTTCAGCCTGACCGGCAGCCAGACGGTGTCGCTGCTGTCAAGCAATGCCGGGCAGGCCTCGAGCTCGGGACCGGCGACCTGCGGTGTCGGTCTGTCCGGTAATGCGCTGACCGGCTGCAACATGAACGCGGGCGATCAGAATACGGGCCCGGCCAGCCCGAAGGCGCCCGACGCGACCGCCGGCCCGGGCGAACTGGAAGGCGCCGGCACGCTGTCCTTCTCCGGTACCTTCACGAGTGTCTCCTATACGTCAAATACGACCACCGGAGGGGACAACACCACGCGATGGGCCGTCGGTGTTGACGCCACGACCTGTGGCGGTGGGTCGGCGGCGCTCAACGCCACCAAGTCGGTCACGGTCTACACCGGCAGCGCGACCAATCCGGACCTCTACGCCATTCCGGGCGAGGATG
>CAZXWB010000396.1:0-1886 GCA_964644395.1 uncultured Hyphomonadaceae bacterium
TTGATCCGCCTATTCGTTGCCGGGCAATGGCAATCTGGCTTCCGGGCCTTCACCCATTGGGTGTTTTCCCGTCTTTATGAGACGGTTGGAATCGATGCAAAAACAAGGGCTTGCGTTTGCCCCCGATTTCCTTAGGCGAAATTACGGCGCTCTCAACTTAAACCATTGTTATTTATAACCAATTTTGCTATGATGATCCCGTCGAGCCGCTCCGGGCGGCCAACCCAAGCGATGGGGGAACACGCGGATGAAAGCCTTCGGAAAAGAGCGAAGAACCGTCATCGACAAGGTCGGGATCACCGAGGACACGCTGACCGGACGCGCGGGGCTGAGCCTGTTCGTCAAATACCTCGCCGGAATCGGCGTCTATTCCGAGTTGGAGTTCTTCTTCGGTTCCCTGAGGCGGAACCGGAAGGGCCAACCCATCCGCGAAATTTTCAAGCAGCTGTTTTGCTTTTTCATGGACGGCTCAAGCCGGCATCTGACCCATTTCGACGCCCTGGCCCAAGACGAGGGGTACGCCGCCGGAATCGAGTCCGCCCCCTCCTCCATGCTGTCGTCCCACGCGGTCAAACGATTTTTCCAGTCTTTTTCCCACGTTCGAGTCTGGCTGTTCCGCCGCCTGTTGCAGCGCCTGTTCATCTGGCGGCTTTGCCTGGAGGCGCCGGACGTGGTCATGCTGGGACTCGACACCATGGTGATGGACAACGACGACGCCAAGGTCCGCCACGGCGTTCGTCCCACCTACAAAAAAAAGCGGGGATTTCAGCCGCTTCAGCTGACTTGGGAAAATCTGATCGTCGACGCCGTGTTCCGGAGGGGGGACGCCCATTCCAACAACGGCGACACGGTCGAGCATATGATTCGCCACGCGGTTTCCCGAATCCGAAGGCGGTATCGGGCCGAGGTTCCGATCGTCGTCCGCATGGATTCCGGCTTTTTCGATCAAAAGCTGTTCGAGGTCTTTGAAAAGCTCGGCGTCGGCTACGTTTGCGGCGGCAAGCTCTACGAGCCTCTCCGGGAACATGTGGGCGGCGCGGACCCCGAAGCCTGGGGGCGGCATGAAAACGGCCGCCAAGCCTGGCGATTTCTGGAATTCGCCTACCAATGCGGGAACTGGCGCCGGTTCCGGAGGGCCATTTACTGCAGCCCGCTGTACGAAGACCGCCAAATGCTTCTGGAGTTCGAACGGCCCGACACGGTCGTCTTCACGAATCTCGGCATGGGGGGAGGCATAGACCGGCAACTGTCCGAGGCGGGCCGAACCGATCTCTTGGAGCCCGAATCGATCGTCGCCAACTACCATGAACGCGGGGCCGACGAACTGGTGCATCGGGCGTTCAAGGATTTCGGCTTCGAGCAAATGCCGTTCAAACAGTTTTTCCCCAACGTCGCCTTCTACTACGTCATGGTCACGGCCTTTTTCCTTTTCGAGACGTTCATGCGTGACGTCTGCGCCCCGGAAATCGGCGTGGCCGCCTACGCCTCCACCGTCCGGCGGCGTCTGATCGACGTCGCCGCCAAGGTTGTTTCAACCGGCGGCCAAATCATTCTGAAAATCACCCGCGCGACGTGCGAACGGCTGAATTTCATGGAGCTTTGGAATCGCAGCCTCGCCCCGCCGCCGTTCGCCCCGGGATAATCCGTCCCAAAAGTTCCGACGCCGATCGCCCGCCCGTTCCCGTCAGGAAGGGAAAACGGGAGAGGTGTGCGCAAACTTGGCGGGGAGCGTCCGAGCTGGACCGAAATTCTGGGATTTCGGCGGCCGCGCCCACCGTTTCGCCCAAAAAAGGTGCCGCCGAAGCGGACCAAGCGCCGATCTGGTCTTTCGCCCCGCCGAAAAATGCGCCCGCGTCGGCATGGGCGCAAAAATCGCTCAATTTAGG
>CAZXWB010000397.1:0-1880 GCA_964644395.1 uncultured Hyphomonadaceae bacterium
CGGATGGCCTATCGTGGGGACATCTCAGCATGCTCAAGGGTGTGAGCGAGGGGAAGATGGTCCGCTATCCCATCCAGCGTTACGAACCGCTCAAGGCGGAGTTGGAAGCTTTTGCGGAGGCCGTGTTGAACGACACTCCAGCGCCGGTCTCCGGCGAGGATGGCCTGGCCGCGTTGCAGTTGGCGCTGGCGTTGGTGGAATCCGGGAAGACGCATCAGGTTGTGAATATGGGGTCATAGGCGCCATTTTCCAGGGGGGGAAGTAAATGACAAGAGGAACGAACGTACAGCGATCTGTAGATAAAAAGGGGTTATTGCTGGAAATGGAACTGCTCCGCGAAGCCCATCTAGGACAGCATATACAGATTGTTGTCCAAAGTGGTGAGATCCGTCTCTTGCCGGCTGGAGAGGAAGAGAATTGGCGAGAAGTCTTAGATGATTTGGCCGGTTGCCTGGGCACAGAGCGGGTCGAGGATTATGATTGGTTCTTATCGGATATTAGGTGAAGTTGGTTACGAATGATACTCACGCTATAGTTACACAGAGTTGCGCGGAGTTTTTCACAGAGATGCACAGAGAGGGTGTTTAATTGATGAATCTTATAGCGTTGAAACAAACTATTCAATCGAAGGATGCGCGGTTGGCCGTTATTGGCTTGGGATACGTGGGCCTGCCGGTGGCATGCTTGTTCGCCGATGCGGGTTTCGATGTCCTGGGTGTGGATGTCAAATCCGAGCGGGTGACGAAGATCAACGCCGGTGAGTTGCCGATGGACGGCCACGAGCCGGGGCTATCGGAGATGCTGGGGCGGGTGGTGCGCGCCGGCAAGTTGCGCGCGACGACCGCCTACGACGACCTGCGCGACCGCGATGTGATCACCATCAGCGTCGAGACGCCGGTGGATGAACAGCACATCCCCCGCTATGTGGCGCTGCGCAGCGTGCTGCGCGCGCTGGAACCGGTGCTCAAGGCGGGCGCGCTGGTCATCGTCGAATCGACCATCGCGCCGGGGACGATGGCGCGCGTTGTGAAGCCGCTGCTAGAAGCTTCGGGCAAGCGCGTGAACGAGGATTTCTACCTGGGCCACTGCCCAGAGCGCGTGATGCCGGGCAAGCTGCTGGCGAATCTGCGCGGCGTGAGTCGCGTGTGCGGCGGCGAGACGCCAGAGACGGCGGAAGCGATGATCGCGCTCTATCGCCACGTCGTGCGGGCGGATCTTGATCCGGCGGATTGCGTCACGGCGGAGCTGGTCAAGACCACGGAAAATGCCTACCGTGACGTGAACATCGCCTTCGCCAACCAGGTCGCGCTGATCTGCGAGGCCGTCGGCGGCGACGTGTGGCGCGTGCGCGAGTTGGTCAACAAGTCGCCGGGACGCAACATGCTCTATCCGGGCGCTGGGGTGGGCGGCCATTGCATCCCCAAGGATCCGTGGCTGCTCTCGTACCAGGCGCAACAGCAGGGCGTGCAGGCGCCCTTGATTGCAGCGGCGCGCGCGGTCAACGAATCGATGCCGCTGCACGTGGCGACCCTGCTCGAGGCGGCGCTGACCGAGGCCGGTACGTCGCTGGCGGAGGCGCGCGTTTTGGTGATGGGCTACGCGTACCTGGAGAATTCGGATGACACGCGCCACAGCCCCAGCGCGGCGTTGGTCGCGCATCTGCGGGAGCGCGGCGTGGAGGTCGTCATTCACGATCCGTATGTGCCGGCATATCAAGGGGAGTTATGGGCGCGGGCGCAGGGATGCGATGCCGCCGTGGTGATGGTGAAGCACGACGTGTATCAGCCGTTGGATCTGGGCGCGCTCAAGGACGCTTTGCGCACGCCGGTCGTGGTGGATGGCCGGCGGGTCTTCGATGCAGGGGAGGCGCGGGCTGCTGG
>CAZXWB010000398.1:0-1870 GCA_964644395.1 uncultured Hyphomonadaceae bacterium
CCGCTGGCGGCGATCAGCACGAGACCCATCAGCGTGTTGGTGGCCGCGGCGTAGTCGGCGCGGATGTCATCACCGGCCATGTCCACCACATGCACCGAGCGGCCCATGCGAACGCCCTCATAGGCGATCAGCAGGACAAAGAGCAGGCCGACGAAGATGGCGAGCCTGAGCGTGCGATTGAGATCGGTCAGGGCGAGGCCCGCGGCACCGGAAAGGGCGATCGCGGCGACAATGCCGGTAAGCATCAGGACCTTGCGCGAGGAATGATCAGCCAGCCGGCCCCAGACATAATCCGAGGCGAAACTCGCCGCTGATGCCGCCAGGATAAACGGGCCCAGGACGCTGAAGATCTCGCGGTCCTCTCCGGCGGCTACCATGATGAAGGGCGGCGCCATGGCCGTGCCGACGAGCAGGGCGCGGGTGAGCAGGAACACGCCGAGCTGTCGGTCGGTCGTGAAATGTCTGAACACCGCAAACGGGTCGGCAGCATCCTCGCGCGAGGGCCTGGCGGGTTCCTGAATTCGGGAAAAGGCCGTCCCGGCCACCAGCCAGAGGCCGGCGGCGAGGCTGAGCACGCAGGCAATGGCGAAGACGCTGCGCGTGAGCAGCCCGGTGACGAGCAGCGTGCCGAACAGGAGGGTGGCGGCCGCGGCAATCGTCCCGGCGGTGCCGGTGACGGTGCCGCGTGCGCCCTTGGCCACGGTGACGCCGAGCACGTCCTTGAAGCTCACCGAACAGAAGCTGCGCGAGAGGGCAAACAGGGCCAGCAGCGCGATGATGATCCAGCCGCCGGTGGCGTTTGGCGAAACAAACGCCGTCAGCGCCATGCCGGCGACCGCCACGCCCTGGCCAAGGCTGCCCGCGGTCCAGGCCCATTTGCGCCGCTTCAGCCGCGAGATCGGCCCGCTTTCAAGGAATTGCGGCAGCATGGAGAGGCTCTCGCGCACCGGCACGAGCAGGCCGATGGCCACCGCCGGCGCGCCCATGGCCGTGAGCAGCGCTGTGAGGGTGAATTTCGGCTGGATCAGCGCGTCGCCGGTCTTGGTCAGCGTGAGTGCGGTGACATGTCTGGTGAAATTGCCTGGCAGCGCCTCTTCGGCACACGTCTCCAGCGCGTCCGTGTCGGCCGCGTCATTGGCGAGCGTTTCATAAAGGGTTTCGGAAGCATCTGACATGACATTCAAATAGACCATGTCCGGAAACGTTCCATTCCTGCGTGCTCCGTTGCATGGTGCAGGCCAGGATTCGGAGGGACAGGCATGAGCGACGCGGCAGAGATCAAGGCGGTGGACATCGATCCGGCGGTGCTGGACGCGATGAAGGGCCTGCCACAGGATTTCACGGGTTTCGAGACGACCTTTGTCCGCGACATCCGTCCCGCCCTGCTGGAGCGCGAGCAGGACCGGCAGAAGGCGGCTGCCCGCGCCAGGCAGTTTCGATGGTATTCCATCGGCGGTGGCATTGCCGGCGCGGTGGCGGCGTTCGCCGTTGGCATTCCGCAGCTTGCCTTTCTCGCAGCCTTCGGCGCCTTAGGCCTCTGGGCCTATGGCGAGCATCCGCTGAACAGGATCAAGAAGGAGGCCAAGACGCTGCTGGTCGAGCCCATCGCGCGGCAGTTCGACCTGAGCTATGTCCATGAATGCGGCCCTCAGGGCCTCGTCCATGAGCTCAAGGACAAGAAGCTGCTGCCGGACTGGGACCGGTCGAAATTCGAGGACAGGCTCGAGGGTCGTCGCAGCGGGACAGATTTCGAATTCTTCGAGGCCCACCTCGAGGAAAAGCGCACCCAGCGATCTTCCAATGGTGGCACGCGGACGAAGTGGGTCACGGTGTTTCGCGGCCAGTGCCTGCGCTTCGATTTCCACAAGAC
>CAZXWB010000399.1:0-1869 GCA_964644395.1 uncultured Hyphomonadaceae bacterium
GGCGGGCAGGAGCGAGAAGTCGTTTTCAAGCTCGGGGCCGGACAGGATGCCGACGATGCCCGCAATCTGATCCATCGGTTTCGAGGCCCCGCCGCGGCCCGCATCGCCCTCGACGCGGTGTGGCGGCACTGGGTTCACACTGTGGGCGCGGTCCATGTGGAAACGCCCGATCCGTCCGTCAACGTCCTGGCCAACGGCTGGCTGCTCTACCAGACGCTGGCGTGCCGGCTCTGGGCCCGAACCGCCGCCTACCAGTCAGGGGGCGCGTTCGGCTTCCGCGATCAGTTGCAGGACGCCATGGCGCTCATCTACGCCGAACCCCATCTCTTGCGAGAGCACCTGCTCCGGTGCGCGGCCCGTCAATTTCCGGAAGGCGATGTGCAACATTGGTGGCATCCGCCGGCGGGCCGGGGGGTGCGCACCCGCTGTTCGGACGATCGCCTCTGGCTGCCGCTGGCAACATGCCGGTATGTCCTGGCCACGGGGGACACCGGGGTTCTGGACGAGCCCATCCCCTTTCTTCAGGGCCGCCCGCTGGAGCCTGATGAAGAATCATATTACGATCTGCCCGGGCGTTCAGAGGAGACGGCGGGACTTTACGAACACTGTGTCCGCGCCATTGTCAGGAGCCTCGATTTCGGCGAGCGCGGCCTGCCGCTGATCGGTTCGGGCGACTGGAACGACGGCATGAATCTGGTGGGCGAACACGGCAAGGGCGAAAGCGTCTGGTTGGGATTTTTCCTCTATGACGTCCTGATGCGCTTCGCGGTGGTCGCCCGAGCCCATGGCGACGCGGCGTTCGCTGAGCGGTGCATCGGGGAGGCGGCGGAGCTCCGGCGCAATATCGATCAAAACGGATGGGACGGCGCCTGGTACCGCCGCGCCTACTTCGATGACGGCACGCCCCTCGGATCATCGGAAAATCCTGAATGCCGAATCGATTCTATTGCACAGAGCTGGTCCGTCTTGTCGGGCGCGGGCGACGATGACCGTCCGCGGATGGCCATGGAAGCGGTGGATCGACATCTCGTTCGAAGCGAGCATCGACTGATCCAGCTTCTGGACCCGCCTTTCGACACTTCGGCCCTGAACCCCGGCTATATCAAAGGGTACGTGCCCGGCGTGAGAGAAAACGGCGGACAATACACCCATGCGGCGATATGGGCGGCCATGGCCTTCGCCCGCCTGGGGGACAACCGGCGAGCCTGGGACCTCTTTGCCATGATCAACCCGGTGAACCATGCCCGATCGCCCGAGGAAGCCGCTGTTTACAAGGTGGAACCTTACGTGGTCGCCGCCGACGTCTATGCGGCGCCGGCGCACATCGGCCGGGGCGGCTGGACATGGTACACGGGCTCGGCCGCCTGGATGTACCGGCTGATCGTGGAATCGCTCCTTGGGCTCGAGCTCGTTGTGGACAAGTTACGGGTTACCCCCTGCCTGCCGCCGGATTGGGAAGGGTTCAAGCTGCATTACCGCTACCGGGAGACCTTTTACCACATCGCGGTCTCGCAAGTTTCCGCCGACGAAGGCGGGATGCGCGTAATCGTCGACGGCATCGACCAACCCGATCGAACCATCCCGCTTGTTGACGACCGCCAGGAACACCAGGCGGAAATCCGGATGCCCGGCCCGAACGAATGACCCGCCCGCCCGGACTCCGGAGTCATTTGCCCGGGATTCGCATCCCGGACGGCGCGTCCGGCCTGCTTCGCGTCCGTCGAGCATGCATCGGGCGCATTCAATCCGTGATTTGGTCGGTATGTTCAAAAAGGTCATATTCGACCGCTGGTTGAATATAACCTTTTTTGTGGCGATGGGCGCCCTTTTCACGAGATGGCTGTTCAGTAATTATAAAGAAAAATCAGA
>CAZXWB010000400.1:0-1868 GCA_964644395.1 uncultured Hyphomonadaceae bacterium
CTCCCACTGCTGCGCGGCATACTCGCCGATGTCCTGTGCGGAGTCGGGTTCGAGTTCGACGCCGCGTTCGTGCTGCCAGTCGTCGCGCTGCTGCCCGGCGATGGCCATGCCCTCCGCCGCTTCGAACACGCGCTCGATATCGGCGCTGCGCTCCGCGATTTGAATCAGGTGTTCGCTGGCTTCGTAGGCGCGGTCCCAGTCCCCGACCATGCACGGCGCAAGCTGCGCTTCATACGCGCCGGAGTCCGGGCCGCGCGTCAGCGACAGGATGCTGGCGACACACACGTCGCGGTCGTCCGCGTCTGGCTGGTAGACGCCAATCCAGTACGCGGTGTTGGTCACGTCGTCGTAGAAGGGCGGCGGGTCGTGGTCCGGGTCGAAGCCCTCCACCGCCAACCCGATATCCTCCAGCGCCTGCGCCGCCGGGGTGTGCTCCGGCTCATCCAACGTGACCGCCACGCCGCCCAACTCGTAGGCGGTGCGCAGCAGGTCGTCATGGGCGTGGTCCGGCGGGATGTCGGGATCGGCGGCCTGATCCAGCCCAAACTCGCGCTCGAACAGCGTGTATTCGTCCGGCGACAATGCGCGCCATTCTGGAGTATCCACGCTTTCGCGCTCCGCGATCTTCGCAGCAGCGCGTTCGGCCAGATCGGGCACCTGGTGCGCGCTCAGACCCCGCGCGTTGACGTAGCCGTTCAGGCGCTGGAACAGGTCTTCGGCAGCGTCGAGATCGTCCGGACCGAAGCTCCCCACCGGCAGCAGTGCGCCGCCCAGATCGCCCGACACCGTGTCGGCGTACAGGTCCACGCAGCCGACCTGGTAGCCGCTCAGCTTCCCGGCATCGTCGAACTGCTCCAGCCCAACGATGCGCGCATCCAGCCAGGCCCAGCTATCCGGCGGCTGTGGCGGCTCGAGTCCCGGCAGCGCCGGTTGGCCCGGCGCGACCACGAACGGCTCCGGCTCGTAGTCGTCGAGGTCAGGCGGCGGCTGCATGGCGTACAGGTCCAGCGGCGGCGGTTCGTAGCTCATGCGTCACCCCCTCCGCCCGACGCACCGCGCAGCGTGACCGGCTGGTGCGTCGCGCCGCGCGTATAGCGGCAGTCGGGGTAGTTCGCGCAGCCGGTGAACGCGCCGTGCTTGCCGGTGCGCTCGACCAGGTCGCCACCGCACAGCGGGCAGGTGTCGCCGGTGGGCGTGGGGCGGCGGGCTTGCGTCCGCTGCTGGGCCACCTGTCCCGCTGCGGCCAACTGCGGCGTGAAGCTCGCCCAGAATGCTTCGAGCACGGCCTGGCGCGTGGTCTCGCCGCGTGCGACCGCATCCAGCGCCGCCTCCAGGCGCGCGGTGTAGGCTGCCGCGAACAGGTCCGGGAAGTGCGCGGTCAGGAAGTCGCACAACGTGATCCCGGCGCTGGTCGGCACCAGCCGCCCGGCCTTGAGCCTGGCGTAGCGCCGCGTCTTGAGCGTGTGCAGCACACCGGCGTAGGTCGATGGCCGCCCGATCTCAAGCCGCTCCAGCTCGCGCACGAGTGAGGCTTCGGTGAAACGCGGCGGGGCTTTGGTGTGGTGTTCACCCGGCTGCCATGCGATCCAGCGTAGGCGTTCACCTTCCTGCAGGGGCGGCAAATCGGCAGCATCATCGTCAGAGTCCGCGTCGGGGTCGGGCGGCTCCTGGTAGACCGCCAGAAAGCCATCGAAGGCCAGCGTCCGCCCCGTGACCCGGAACGCCAGCGGGTAGGGCTGGCCGTGCGCCTTCCCGGCCAGGATTTCGACCGTCTGCATGGCATAACGCACCGGGGCCATCTGCGACGCGACGAAGCGCCGCCAGATCAGGGCGTACAGCGCCGCGCCATCGCCTTCGACCTGCTCCGG
>CAZXWB010000401.1:0-1859 GCA_964644395.1 uncultured Hyphomonadaceae bacterium
CTGCTCGGCTCGCTCTTCATGCTGGTGGCGGTCATCTACATGTACCTGCAGGCCGGATCGTCGGATTTCGAGGTGCTGGAACAATATGCCTTCGCGCCGGGGATACAGACCTGGCTGTGGCTTGCCTTCTTCGCCTCCTTCGCGGTGAAACTGCCCATGTGGCCGGTCCACACCTGGCTGCCCGATGCCCACGTGCAGGCCCCGACGGCGGGCTCGGTGGTTCTGGCGGGCGTGCTGCTGAAGCTTGGCGGCTACGGCTTCCTGCGTTTCTCGCTGCCCATGTTCCCGGATGCGAGCGTCTTCTTCCAGCCGCTGGTGTTTGCGCTTTCGGTCATCGCCATCGTCTATGCATCGCTGGTCGCCTTCCGCCAGAGCGACATGAAGAAGCTCATCGCCTATTCCTCGGTCGCCCATATGGGTTTCGTGACGCTCGGCATCTTCTCCTTCACCGAGGTCGGCGTGCAGGGCGCTGTGTTCCAGATGATCAGCCACGGCGTGATTTCCGCCGCCCTGTTCCTCATCGTCGGCGTGGTCTATGACCGCATGCACACGCGCGAGATTGCCCGTTATGGCGGCGTGGTGAACGTGATGCCGGTCTATGCCGCGGTGTTCATGCTGTTCACCATGGCCAATGTCGGCCTGCCGGGCACCAGCGGATTTGTCGGCGAGATCACCACCATGATCGGCGGCTTCCAGGCCTCGACCTGGGCGGCCTTCGGTGCCGCGCTCGGCATGATCTTCTCGGCGGTCTACATGCTCCGGCTCTACCGCGAGACCATGTTCGGCGAGATCAACGGCCCCGAAGTGGCCGCGCTGAAGGATCTGCGCGGGCTGGAATGGGCAACGCTGATGCCGCTGGCGGTGCTGACCATCCTTTTCGGTGTCTCACCGGCGCTGATCTTCGACATCACCGAAGGGTCCAGCCAGGCGATCCTGAACCTGTTCAATGCCGGGCTCACCGCGCCCGTGCCGGAGGCTCCGTAGATGTTTGACGCCACCGAAGCCGCCCTGTCCATCGGGCCCGAACTGCTGCTCGCCGGCGCGGGGCTCGCCTTCGTGCTGGTCGGTGCGCTCGTGGGCGACCGGTTCAACGGCCTGTCCTTCCGCGTCGGCGCCCTGGTCCTGCTCGGCGCAGCGGCGATCGCCGCGCTCAACTTCGAAGGCGGGGCAAGCTTCAACGGCCTGGCGGTGACCAATGGTTTCGTGAACTTCGCCAAGGTGGTGGGCTTCACCATGGCCGGTATCGTTCTGTGGATCTCCACGGGCACGCTGAAGCGCGCCGAGACGATCCGCTACGAATACGCCATTCTCGTCCTGTTCGCGGCCCTCGGCATGGGGCTCACCCTCTCGGCGGCCGATCTCATGACGCTCTATCTCGGCATCGAGACGCTTGGCCTGTCCTCCTATGTGCTCGCCGCCTATCACCGCGACAATGCCACCTCCTCGGAGGCCGGGCTGAAATACTTCATCCTCGGCGCGCTGGCCTCGGGGCTCATCCTCTACGGCATGTCGCTGGTCTATGGATTCACCGGCGAGACCCGCTACGCTGCGATTGCGGCGGAGGAAATGTCCATCGGGCTCCAGTTCGGCCTGGTGATGGTGATCACGGGGCTGGCCTTCAAGGTCTCCGCCGCGCCGCTGCATGTCTGGACTCCGGATGTTTATGAGGGCGCGCCGACGCCGGTGGTGACCTTCTTCGCCACCGCGCCGAAGATCACCGCCATGGTGATGTTCGCCCATGTCCTGTTCACCGCCTTCGGACCGTTCGAGGCCGACTGGAAGCTCATCATCGCGATCATTGCCGGTGCCTCCATGATTGTCGGCACGCTCGGCGCGCTCGTGCAGACCAATGTGAAGCG
>CAZXWB010000402.1:0-1857 GCA_964644395.1 uncultured Hyphomonadaceae bacterium
GTCTGCGGCCCGCTCAGTAGCGAAACACCCCCATCTGCACGGCCTTCCAGGGCCTCGCTAAGTAGGGACGGGAAACAATACGGGGTGAACAAGGACTGACGCGGCTTGTCTGTTCCGCAATCCCTGGGCCCGGAAATCCCGCGCCGGGCGCGTCCGGCCCCGAGTCTGCGGGCGATCGAAGAACGAAGCGGCAGTCGCAACGAAGCGATTTAGACTGCGTACGAAACCGGCGCGTATAGCTTGACCGAAACTGCCTGGCATTTCGGCGTGCACTTGTCAACGGCAAGTCATATCGCGCGGAGCGCATGAAACACGTGCCGTCCCAAGCGGTCGAAGCGAAATATATTGACGGAAAAAGTCATGGGCGAGGAATCAGTTCCGGCCGTTGGGCCACCGCCAGCGGCTGAGCGCCATCGAGCAATCGCCGAAGCGCTCGAACAAGCTGGGGATGCGACGCATTTCGTGCCTGGCGAAGCGGGTTATCTTGAGCTGCCGGTGGTAATAGTGGCGGCGAATTGGCTCGTCTATCGGGCGGATAACGGGCGCATCCTGTCCGAGCTCGCTGATGCCGCCCAGGCGCAGGGCACAACAATGACCGCGCTCAAGGCTGAACGCGATAGCGAAGCCATCCAGCGGCTGCTACACGACCTGCTCGCCGACAAGGCTCGGGATCCGGAGGGCCCCATCTACCAGGAACTGGCCCGGCATGGTCGGCAGACCGAACCGTTGCTGATCGCGCGCGACGGCCTGGTGGTCAATGGTAATCGCCGGCTGGCCGCGATGCGCTAGCTCGCCGCTGAGGACCCAGGGCGATACGAAGGCTTTAGAAGAATACGCGCGGCGGTGCTGCCCGAGCATTTTGATCGTGAACAGCTTGAGTACATCGAAGCCGCGCTGCAGATGGCGCCAGAGCTCAAGCTCGGCTATAGCTGGATCAACCGCCGGCTCAAGCTTCGCGAGCACGCCCGCGATCTTGGTCGGGAGCGCGTGGTCGCGGCCTACGGCTTCGTCGACGCGGACCAGGTCGACGTCGAGCTGACCGAACTGTCGCTGGCCGAGGAATATCTCGAATGGATCGGCGAGTCCGGCCGCTATCGTCGCGACTATCGGCGCGTGGTTTACAAGGAGCTTTGGTTCACTGCGCTGCAGCGCCAGCTCACCGAGATCGGCGCCGAGCATGTGCGCGAGCTGTGGAAGCTCGTCGGCTTTGCGATGATCCGGGTCGACGACCGGCTCGAAGCGAACATCTCGCACTATTACCCTTTCACCGATCCGGTTCCGCCTGCGCAGCGTCACTGGGTGATGCGCCGCTTCGCCGAGGAGCACGGGCTGGTGGCGGCGCAGCCAGCCGGGCAAAACCGGCCCGTTGATGCGTCTATGGCGGCGCGGCTGAAACCATTTTTTGATGACCCGGCTCGCGCCGAGAGCAGCGCGCGGGCCGTGATCGGCCTGATCGACACCCTCAAGGGCGATCCGCAACGCCTTTTGGGAACGCATCGCGTTTTGCAGCATATGCGCGCGGCGCGCGAAGCGCTGGAGGCGCTGGAACTTGGTGACGTGGCGGACGCCGATGTACGGAGCGTCAGGGCCGAGCTGGCGGCGCTGGACCAGCATGTGCGCGCCTTTGAGCATCAGGATCCGGGCGAGCGGCCGCTTTCCATCAAAACGCGCCAGCGCCTGGGCTGGCCGCTACGGGTTGCCCGGCGCGCGCTGGGGCGTCTGCTAGGTCGTTAGCCTGGCCGAACTCGGACATGCGCCGCGGCGTTGTCGGTTGTCTTCGATAACCTTGTCGTTGGCCGGTGGCTTTGGGTTTACGCAGGTTACGCTTTGGGGGCAACGCCTGTACTGGTCAAGCGC
>CAZXWB010000403.1:0-1851 GCA_964644395.1 uncultured Hyphomonadaceae bacterium
GGGCTGATGCTGGAGACCACGGGCTGTGCCCACCTGCATGGCGGTGAGCAGGCCATGGCCGAACGCCTCGTCGCCAAGCTTGAAAGCCAGGGCCTCACCGCCCGCATGGGGCTCGCCGCCACGCCCGGTGCCGCCCATGCGCTCGCCCGCGCCGCCGGTGACACCGCGCCACTGATCCTCGAGACCGGCCGCGAGGAAACCAGCCTCGCCGCACTGCCCGTGGCCACGCTGCGCATCTCCGAGGCCGCAGAAACCCTGCTCCGGCGCTTCGGGCTCACCCGCATCGGCCAGCTCTATGGCATAGACCGCAAGGCGCTGGCCCGCCGCTTTGCCTCACGCGACATGGCCGACCAGGTGGTGCTCCGCCTCGACCAGGCCCTGGGCCTGCGCATGGAGCCGCTCAGCCCCCTGCGCCCGCCACCGGCCCATGAGGCCCGGCTGAACTGTCCCGAGCCCATCGCCACGTCAGAGGCCCTGGCCGAGGGGCTGCGGCGGCTCGCCGACGCGCTCTGCGCAGACCTTGCCGCACGTGGAGAGGGCGGGCGCTGCTTTACCCTGCATGCCTTCCGCGCCGACGGCACCGCGTCCAGCGTGGAGGTCACCGCCGCCCGCGCTGCCCGCGAAGCGAAACACATCACGCGCCTCTTCCATGAGAAGCTCGACCGGATCGATCCCGGCTTCGGCATCGACATGCTTCTCCTGGAGGCCCAGCGTGTCTCGGCCATGACCGACACGCGACAGGTGCTGTCGGGCGCGCTTGCGGGGCAGGATGTCGACCTGGATGCGCTGTCAGGCCTTGCCGACCGACTCACCGCCCGGCTCGGCGAAGGCCGTGTGACGGTCAGCGAACCGGTGGCGAGCCATTTGCCGGAAAGGTGCGAACGGAACGTACCGTTTGCGGGGGATTTCCCCCCGAAACCCGAAATCACTCCCCTAGCGCCCCGGCCCCTGCGCCTGTTTGACCCGCCCGAGCCCATCAAGGTGATTGCCGAGGTGCCCGATGGCGCGCCCATGCGCTTTGTCTGGCGCCGGATCACCGCCCGCGTCACCCGCGCCGACGGGCCGGAGCGGATCAATCCGGAATGGTGGCGGGCGTTCGGCCCGGTCGCTGCGGCGCCGCGCCCCAAGGGCACCCGCGCCGACTGGCTCGCCCCGAAGCTCGACCCCCGCGCCGATGCCGGACAGATCGCAAAGATCAGGGACGAGCTTCAGCGCGAGGATGGCGAGATCGTGCGCAACCTTCCAAGGGCGCGG
Source organism: uncultured Hyphomonadaceae bacterium (assembly GCA_964644395.1). GTDB lineage: Bacteria > Pseudomonadota > Alphaproteobacteria > Caulobacterales > Hyphomonadaceae > JBGSUF01. The sequence goes on from CAZXWB010000403.1 coordinate 1,255, forward strand.
GACTATTACCGCGTCGAGGACAGCGAGGGCCGGCGTTACTGGCTCTTCCGCGACGGGCTTTTCGACGATGGCCGCGGCGGCCGCCCGGACTGGTATATTCATGGGATGTTTGCGTGATGGACGAGTGGGCCAGTCGTGAGGAACAGTGCCTCCCCGGCGAAGGCCGGGGCCCAGGACAGAACCGTTCGTCTTGGCACGGAAGACCTGGAACGTTCCAGACGAGCAATTTTGCGCGCACCAGGGCCTGCACATCGGCCATGGGCCCCGACTTACGTCGGGGAGGCACTGAATCCCTGACCATGGCGAGACATTCTGGACTAAGGCACCCCACAAGCGACCGCGCAGGCGCAGCGGCCATCGCCATCCGGCGATGGACAGCCGCGAGCACATAATGATGACCCCCTATGCCGAACTGGCCGTCACGACGAATTTTTCCTTCCTGCGCGGTGCCAGCCATGCCGAGGAGCTTGTGGTGCAGGCCAAGGCGCTGGGGCTCAGCGCCATCGGCGTGGCCGACCGCAACACGCTGGCCGGTGTCGTGCGCGCCCATTCCGCAGCGAAACACCACGGCATGCGCCTGCTTGTCGGTGCGCGGCT
>CAZXWB010000404.1:0-1832 GCA_964644395.1 uncultured Hyphomonadaceae bacterium
ATACCATATCACGCATCTGCAGAACCTCCCGCAGATCGTTGATGCTCGTCGGCTGTGGTCGGACGCCAAGCGGATCGAGAAGAAGCTCGACTGTGACGTGGTCGGCATGTCGCACATCAAGCAGCGGCGACTTGGAGAAATCGTGGTCGACTGCCATCCGGGCACGCACGTTGGCGACTACGTGCCGTTCTACTTTTGTCCTCGCTCGATCATGCTCTACATCCTGCATATGGGCAACCATCCGGACCTGAACTATCGAGGCGGGCAGCATCCGATCGTGCATCTACAGGCTGACCTGCACGCCGTTGTCGAATGGGCGGGTTGCCAGGAACGGCGATGGGCCTTCAGCGACCGCAATGCGGGCGGCCGTCTCGCCAACTTCTACACGGGGTTGGACCAACTCGGGGAGGTCAACTGGACGGCGGTGGAATCGACTGACTTCCGGGACATGGCTATCAAGGAAGGCAAACAGGCCGAGTTCCTGGTTCACAAGTCGTTCCCGTGGCGGCTGGTTGAACGGATCGGCGTCATCGACGAACGTGTCGCCGGTCAGGTGACACAAGCTATCGCGGAGGCGGAGCACCAGCCCCCGGTGGTGGTGGAGAGAAGCTGGTACTACTGACTGGAAGGCACGTCATATGATTACCTTACAACAAGGCGACATACTCAAGGCCAAGGCAGACGCGCTGGTCAACACCGTCAATTGCGTGGGGGTGATGGGGCGCGGGATCGCGCTTCAGTTCAGCAAGGCGTTTCCGGAGATGTTCCGCGCCTATGAGGCCGCCTGCAAGCGCGGCGATCTACAACCGGGTCAGGTCTTGACGCATGACCTCGGCCGCCTCGAACCGCCGCATTACGTGATCAACCTGCCGACGAAGAAGCACTGGCGCGGCAAGAGCCGGCTGGAATACATTGAAGCAGGTCTGGAAGCGCTGGTCGATGAAGCGCGGAGACTGGGCATCTCCTCGGTGGCGGTTCCTCCGCTCGGCTGCGGCTTGGGCGGCTTGGACTGGACCGAAGTGCGACCGCGTATCGAGCAGGCCTTCGACAGACTACCCGACGTGCAGGTGCTGCTGTTCGAGCCCAAAGGCGCACCGTCCGCCGAAGAGATGGCCAAGGACCGCAAGCCGCCGAACATGACCGAGGGACGAGCGTTGCTGCTGGGGCTGATGCGGCGCTATCTCGCGGCTGTGATGGACCCAACGGTGACGCTGCTTGAGATACACAAGCTGATGTACTTCATGCAGGAGTCGGGACAGAGGTTGCGTCTGAATTTCACAAAAGGCCCTTACGGCCCCTATGCCGAGAATCTACGCCACGTCCTGACGCACATTGAAGGCCACTTCATTATTGGCTACGGCGATGCCGCCGACAAACCGGACAAGCCGATCCTACCGAAGCCTGAAGCGGTCGCGGCCGCTGAGGAGTTCCTGAAGGATCACCCAAGGATTCACGAGCGTTTCGACCATGTAGCCGAACTGATCGAAGGCTTCGAGACGCCCTACGGTATGGAGTTGCTGGCCACGGTGCACTGGGTGGCGCGCCACGAGGGCGCGAGGGAACTGGATGAAGCCCTCGATAAGACCTACGCCTGGAATGACCGCAAGAAGATGTTCAAACCCGAGCACGTGCGGATCGCGTGGGACGCACTGAATCGCGAGGGTTGGGTCGAGCCGGCCTCAAGCCGGGGGTGACTGCATGCCGACGGTTCCACCTTATTCCAACATGGAATTGGTCCAGCGCATGGGGACAAGCTAACCCTGCGGTTCAAGCACGAAGACTGCGGCGGGCCATAGTTGCTCCCCCGAGGTCATCTCAAACCAGAAGCATGC
>CAZXWB010000405.1:0-1830 GCA_964644395.1 uncultured Hyphomonadaceae bacterium
TGATGTCGACGAACAACATCCTGTCGCCGGCCAATGGTCGCCCGATCATCGTGCCTTCCCAGGACATCGTGCTCGGCCTCTATTACCTCTCTATCGAGAAGGAGAATGAGCCGGGCGAAGGCATGGCTTTTTCGGGCATCGATGAGATCGAACACGCCCTGCAGGCCGGCCAGGTGACCCTGCATGCCAAGGTCAAGGTGCGCCACACGCGTCCCGACGGGGAGGGCGGCACGATCACCGAAGTGTTCGACACCACGCCCGGCCGCTTCATGATCGCCAGCTGCCTGCCGAAGGATCCGCGGATGACGCCGGACCTGATCAATGAGCTGATGGTGAAGAAGTCCATCGGTCGCGTGATCGACGAGGTCTACCGCAGCTGCGACCAGAAGGAGACGGTTGTCTTCTGTGACCGGGTCATGGCGCTCGGCTTCCGCGAGGCCGCCAAGGCGGGCATCTCCTTCGGCAAGGACGACATGAAGATCCCCGCCGCCAAGGCCGATCTCGTGGAGAAGACCCGCGAACTGGTCTCGGAATACGAGCGCCAGTATGCCGACGGCCTGATCACCCGCGGCGAGAAGTACAACAAGGTGGTCGATGCCTGGTCCCAGTGCACCGACAAGGTGGCCGACGCCATGATGGACGCCGCCGGTGAGACGCCGGTGGACGATGAGACCGGGCGTACGCGCGAGCTGAACTCGGTCTTCATGATGGCCCATTCCGGCGCGCGCGGTTCGAAGAACCAGATGAAGCAGCTCGCCGGCATGCGCGGCCTGATGGCCAAGCCCTCCGGCGAGATCATCGAGACGCCCATCGTGTCGAACTTCAAGGAGGGCCTGACCGTCCTTGAATACTTCAACTCGACCCACGGCGCGCGCAAGGGCCTCGCCGACACCGCGCTGAAGACGGCCAATTCCGGCTACCTGACCCGCCGCCTCGTGGATGTCGCCCAGGATGCGATCATCATCGAGGAGGATTGCGGCACCGACACCGGGATCACCCTCGGCGCGGTGATGGACGGCGCCGACATCGTGGTGCCGATCTCCGACCGGATCCTCGGCCGGACCACGGCGGAGGACATTCTCCACCCGTCCACCGACGAACTGATCTTCCCGGCCAACACCTATCTCGACGAGGCCAAGGCCAAGGCCGTCGAGGCGGCCGGTATCGACCGGATCAAGGTCCGCTCGCCGCTGACCTGCGAAAGCAATGGCGGCGTCTGTGCGGCCTGTTACGGACGTGACCTTGCCCGCGGCACCAAGGTAAATCTCGGCGAGGCCGTCGGCGTGATCGCGGCCCAGTCCATCGGTGAGCCCGGCACCCAGCTGACCATGCGCACCTTCCACATCGGCGGTGCGGCCACGGTGGCCGATGCCTCAAACCTCGAAGCCGCCCATGACGGCACGGTGGAATACGTTAACCCGCAGGTGGTGAAACGCGCCGATGGCCTGTTCATCGTCATCGGGCGTCATACCGAGATCAATCTCGTCGATGCCGACGGCCGGGTGCGCCAGAACTTCAAGCCGACCTATGGCACGCGCATTCATATCAAGGATGGCGGCAAGGTCTCGCGCGGCGACAAGATTGCCGATTGGGATCCCTTTGCGCAGCCCATCGTCACGGAAGTGGCGGGCAAGGTGAAGCTGGAAGACGTGATCGACGGTGTGACCGCGCGCGACGACACCGACGAGGCCACGGGCATTTCCTCGAAGTCCATCGTGGACTGGCGCGGGGCGACCAAGTCAGCCGACATCCGTCCGTCTGTCGTGATCATCGGCGAGGATGGCGAGCCGGCAAAACTCGCCAATGGCCAGGAGGCGCGCTACCAGCTGT
>CAZXWB010000406.1:0-1829 GCA_964644395.1 uncultured Hyphomonadaceae bacterium
TCGCACTGCAAAAAATTCAATCCTGCCAAGGATTTGACTCCTTAACGGGCGAGGAGCCACGAGACACTACGCCTTGGTAACGAAAATGCGGTCGGGATCATCGGTCAGCCCATAGGCGACATGGTCGCGCAATTGCGGCGTGATCTCCGCGGCGCTGCCATCGATTGCGGTGGGGTCGATGGCGTGGCCGCAATGGAAGACGAAACGGTCACCAACCTTGTTGAGAAGCTCGTTGAACAGGGTGATGTCGCGCAGTTCCCCGCTCAGTCGTGCCAAGGTGTAGTACAGCCAGGAATTGCGGGCGCTCATGCCAATCGGCACGATGGGGGCGGCCTGCTTCCGCGCCAGGCTGTAAAAGGTCGAGAACCAGTCCTGCTCGGTGAGCTTGCCGTCCACCTTCCGCGCCAGCTTGCCCGATGGGAAGATCACAACGCATTTCTCCTCGGCGAAGGCTTCCCCCGCCCGGCGCAGGGTTTCGCGCGCCTTGGCCGGCGAGCGCTTCTCCATCACCCATTCCACCGGGATGATCACATCCTCGAAGGCCGGATTGACCCGGAGGGCGTCGGCATTGGCGAAGAACACCACATCCTTTCGCACCTGGCGCAGGCAGTCCCACATGGCGATGCCATCGGCGAGGCCCGTGGGATGGTTGGCGGCCACGACGCAGCGCCCGCTGGCGGGCACCCGCTCGAGACGTTCGGTCTCGACCTGCAGCCTGAGGACGCCGCACAGGTACTCAAAGGCCTTCGCGCCCGGCAGGCCGGCAATGTCGTCGGCAATCCGGCGGGCCTTGCGATAGCCCAGCAGGGCGTAGAGCACCGGGCGCACGACCGGCCATGTGAAATGATCGACAAAGCTTGGGCAGCGCTCCTCGATCAACACGTCGACAATCGGCTTGTCGCCTGTATCGGCCACGTAAAAGGCGCTGTCGCGATAGCCCGGCAGGGCGCTCTCCTGCGTCATCTTGTGTCTCGCCGCGCCGGATGCGCGGACCCTCCCGATGGTGGCGGCCGGTCTCTGCCGCCGCTCTCGTGAATGCCAGCTGACCACGTAACGGGTCGCGGGCAAAGGTGCAATTTCCGCACCGCAGGACGCAGACCGAGGAAGGCATGAAATTTTGTCGGCAAGTTTCGACGCGCTTTACCAAAGCGCAACGCTCATTCGGCTTACTGGGTACCGACGGCGGCGGTACCGGGCGTTTCGGTCCGCTCTCCAGGCAAATGGCGAGGTTGAGTATGAAAGTCCTTTGGGTCGAGGACAGCGAGCGCGTGTGCGAGCTCCTGACAATTGCAGCGACGAAGGCTGTCCGGGCGCGCCTGCAGATCGACATGGTACTGGCGATGAGCCTGATGGAGGCGGAGCGGCGACTGCGCCTGGAGCCCTTCGACCTGGTGATTCTCGATCTCGGCCTGCCCGACAGTTTCGACGAGGACATGGCGATCTCGCGTATCGCGAACATGGGCACCCACCGCCTCGCCGTGGTGTCGGCCTCCGATGACCGCCAGCGCGCGGTGGACAATGCTCTCCGCTACGGATGCGACATGAGCCCGCTGGCGATCGCCAAGGACACGCTGCCTTTCAATCGCTTCATCCAGCGTCCGGACACGTTCGGCGCCTTCCTGGACGATTTGATGGACCGGGAGGACGAGGTCCAGGCGGCCTGAGCGGGTGTCCCTGAAACGGGGCCGTCCTGCGCCGGGCGCATCAGCCCCTTGACGCCGGGCCCGCTTTCAAGCCAATAGGCACGCTTCCCCGGCCAAGGCCGGGCAACACCCCGGACGGGCGGTTAGCTCAGCGGTAGAGCACTACGTTGACATCGTAGGGGTCAC
>CAZXWB010000407.1:0-1827 GCA_964644395.1 uncultured Hyphomonadaceae bacterium
GCCCGCGCTCCTGCTATGACGAAGGCAAGCGCTGCGCGGAAACCCTGTTCTTCGACTATCACCGCCAGCACGGGCTGCGCATCAAGGTGGCCCGCGTCTTCAATACCTACGGTCCGCGCATGCACCCGAATGACGGGCGCGTGGTCTCGAATTTCATCATGCAGGCGCTGCGCGACGAGGACATCACGCTCTACGGCGACGGCTCGCAGACGCGCAGCTTCTGTTTCGTGGACGATCTTGTGGAGGGGCTCATCCGCCTGATGAACACGGGCGACGCCGTGACAGGCCCGATCAATCTCGGCAATCCGGGGGAGTTCACCATCCGCGAACTCGCCGAGACCGTGATCGAGCTGACGGGCGCGAAATCGCAACTTGTCCACAAGCCCCTGCCCGCCGACGATCCGAAACAGCGCCAGCCCGACATCACCCGTGCCCGGCAGACGCTCGACTGGGAACCGACTGTTGCGCTGAGGGATGGCCTGACCCGGACCATCGCCTATTTTGAGGAACTTCTGTCCGGCCAGCTCGCCGCCGAACCATCGACAAGGGAAATCCCATGAAATTCTTCATCGACACCGCCGAGCTCGACGAAATCCGTGAACTGAGCGCCACGGGGCTCGTGGACGGCGTGACCACCAATCCGAGCCTGATCGCCAAGTCGGGCCGCGATTTCCGCGAAGTGATCGCCGAAATCTGCGAGGTGGTGGACGGGCCGGTTTCGGCGGAAGTGATCAGTACCGACTATGCCACCATGGTGAGCGAGGGCACGAGCCTGGCCGACATTGCCGACAATGTGGCCGTGAAGCTGCCGCTGACCTGGGATGGCCTGCGCGCCTGCCGCTCGCTCGCCGATGAAGGCATCGACGTGAATGTCACCCTGTGCTTCTCCGCCAACCAGGCGCTGCTCGCCGCCAAGGCCGGAGCAGCCTTCGTCTCGCCCTTCATCGGCCGGCTGGACGACATCAATATCGACGGCATGGAACTGATCCGCGACATCCGCATGATCTATGACAACTACCCCCATTTCGAGACAGAGATCCTCGCCGCCTCCATCCGTGGGCCGAACCATGTGAAGGAGAGCGCCATCGCCGGCGCCGACGTGGCCACCGTGCCGCCCAAGGTGCTGAAATCGCTGGCCGCCCATCCGCTGACCGACAAGGGGCTGGCGGCCTTCCTTAAGGATGCCGAGGCCGCCGGTATCAAGGTCTGAACGCCGGCCGCCTCCTGTGGCGTGCCCCCAAGTGTCGCAGGGGAAAACTGGCCAAACCGGGCCACATGCGTCACATAGACGGATGATGCTGTACGAGGCTGAATTTTTCGATCCGAAAGGCTTTCCATGACCGTGATGACCGACGACGCCCTGATGGACCTGAAGCGCACCGGTGAGGCGTCCGTGCGCGACGTGTTCGGCGTCGACACGGACATGAAGGTGAAGGCCTTCAAGGAGCCGACGGAGTATGTGCCGGAAGTCGACGAGACCTACCGTTTCGACCCGGCCACGACCATGGCGATCCTGGCGGGCTTTGCCCACAATCGCCGCGTCATGGTGCAGGGCTATCACGGCACCGGAAAGTCGACCCATATCGAACAGGTCGCCGCGCGCCTGAACTGGCCGATGATCCGCATCAATCTCGACAGCCATGTCTCGCGCATCGACATGGTGGGCAAGGACGCCATCGTCCTCAAGGACGGCCAGCAGGTCACCGAGTTCCGCGAAGGCATCCTGCCCTGGGCACTGCAACGGCCCGTGGCCATCGTGTTCGACGAGTATGATGCCGGCCGGCCGGACGTGATGTTCGTGATCCAGCGCGTGCTGGAGGCCTCGGG
>CAZXWB010000408.1:0-1820 GCA_964644395.1 uncultured Hyphomonadaceae bacterium
GCCCCCGGGCACCATTGTTTCAGAACAGCCAAGGGATTTCCTTCGGACAGGCGCCAAGGGCGTTGTGGCGAATCGATCTGAAGCGACGAGACGTTGCTCCAATCCGGCCACCTTCCTCGAGACTGTTTGGACAAGCTGTTGCAAGCCCAGGCCCCCCGCGCTCAGTGCCCGGTGAAATCGGCCTTCCGCTTTTCGAGGAACGCGTGGACACCTGCGGCGAAATCCGAGGTGCGTCCGGCGGCCTGCTGGTTGGTGCGTTCGCTGTCGAGCGAGGTGGCGAAATCCTCGTCCAGTGCGTCCCAGGCCTGGCGGCGGATCATGCCGAGGGCCTTCGGTCCGCTGGCAAGCTCGCGGGCCAGGGCGAAGGCTTCGGCCTCCAGTGCATCGTCGGCCACCAGTTTCGTCACCAGTCCCCAGTCGAGCGCCGTTGCCGCGGGGATCTTCTCGCCGAGCAACATCATCTGCATCGCCCTGACGCGGCCGACCGCGCGCGTCAGCAGATAGGTCGAGCCCGCATCCGGCACCAGCGCGATGTTGCGGAAGGCCTGGTAGAAATAGGCCGTCTCGCTGCAGATGATGATATCACCCATGAGCGCAAGCGCGCAGGCGGCGCCGGCGGCGGGTCCCCTGACGGCGGTGATGAAGGGGATGTCGAGACCGCGTATCGTCCGCGCCAGGGGATTGTAATGGCTTTCGATCACCGCACCGAGGTCGCGGTCCGGGTCATTCGGGTCGAGCCGTCCGTCGGCGAGATTTGCACCGGCGCCAAAGCCGCGGCCTTCGCCGGAGAGCAGGATGGCGCGAGCTTCCCCCGGCGCGGTCTGCATGGCGTGGAGCAGCTCGTCCAGCATGGCGACGCTGAAGGCGTTCAGCGTGGCCGGATCGTTGAGCCTGATCTGCGCAACGCCGGCGTCGACGCTATAGAGGATTGTCTCGTAGTCCATGGGTCCGCTCCCAGTCCTTGCGGGTTCAGCCAAGCGCACCGGCCCGGCGCATGTCGTCGATCTCGGCGGCGGTATATCCGAGTTCCGCCAATACCGCCTCGCTGTCAGCGCCCGCTTCGGGGGCAGGGCGGGGCGCGCTGTTCTTCGTGCCTGAATATCGCGGCGCCGGCGCCGGCATGGGATGGCCGTCGACCTCGATGAAGGTGCCCCGGGCGGCATTGTGGGGATGCTCCAGCGCCTCTTTCAGCCCGAGTACAGGGGCGAAGCAGACATCCGTGCCCTCCATGATCTCGCACCATTCCGCGCGCGTCTTCGTGGCAAAGACATCCGCGAGTTTCGACTTCAGCTCCGGCCATTTCGCGGCGTCCATCTGCGCATCGAACCCGGCATCCGAGAGGCCGGCCTTCTCGCGCAGGATCGCGTAGAACTGTGGTTCTATGGAACCGATGGAAATGCACTTGCCATCGGCGCATTCATAGGTGTCGTAGAAATGTGCACCGGTATCGAGCCAGTTGACCCCGCGCTCATCCTTCCAGAGCCCGGCATTCAGCTGTGACCAGGTCATGGCCGAGAGAAGCGCCGATCCGTCGGTCATCGCCGCGTCGATGACCTGTCCGTCGCCGCCCGACTTCACGTGCAGCAGGGCGCTGACGATGCCGAAGGCGAGCATCATCCCGCCGCCGCCGAAATCACCGAGATAATTGACCGGCGGCACCGGCTTCTCGCCGGCGCGACCGCAGGTGCCGAGGACACCGGACAGCGCGATATAATTGATGTCGTGGCCGGCGACCTGGGCAAGCGGCCCCGTCTGTCCCCAGCCGGTCATGCGACCATAGACGAGCTTCGGATTGTCCCTGAGCAGGATTTCGGGCCCGA
>CAZXWB010000409.1:0-1815 GCA_964644395.1 uncultured Hyphomonadaceae bacterium
GACCTTCCCCCCTGATGTCGGGGGGGACCGAGGGGGGGTGGTGGTAGACTTTGCCGACAGAATTGCCCGGTTCTTGGATAACTTCGGGCGCTGGCGGGAGCGGGAGGCGATGATGAAAGAGGTTGAACGTTGCACGTTGAAGGTTACAAGTTCACGAGTGGGGGAGGCGGATGGTGGTTTGACGAAGGCGGCGTATTTGTTGATGGATCGGCGGGGGGATACGTTGCTTCAGCAGGGGCGGGCGGCGGAGGCGGAGCGGGTCTTCCGCGCGTTGCTGGCCAAGATCGAGGCGGGGGCAGGGTATGACGCGGCCTATGACCACGCGAACACGCTGATGGCTCTGGGTCGCTGCCTGGCAGCGCAGGGGCGGCCCGCGCAGGCGATCTCGTTGCACGAGCGGGCGTTGGAGGGCTTTGAGCGAATGAGCGAATCGAGCGAATCCGCGAAGGAGATGGCGGGGAAGGTTTACGCTGACCTGGGCGATAATCTGGCGGCGGTGGGGAAGTTCGATGAGGCGCAGGCGGCGTATGAGCGCGGCCTGGAAATCTCCAGAGAGATGGAAGATCACCGTGCTGTTGGTGTGGCGCTCGGCCAACTGGGGACGCTGGCGATGCGGCGCGGGGAGTTGGGCGCGGCGCGGGAGCGGCACACGGAGGCGTTAAAAACCTTCCAGAAGCTGGGTGAGCCGCAGATGGCGGCGGTCGCGTGGCACCAGTTGGGCAGGGTGGCGGAGGAACGAAAGGATTGGGACGAGGCGGAGCGCTGCTACCGGGAGAGTCTGCGCCTTGAGGAGCAGATGAACCATCCCCAGGGCGTGGCTGAGACTGCCAACCAACTCGCCCGCGTTGCGGAGGGGGCGGGCCGCTTAGACGACGCCGAGCGCTGGTATCTGCGGGCGATTGAACTAATGGAGCAGTTAGGGGCGCAACGCGAGCTTGCAATGGCGTTCAGTAACCTCGCTGGTCTCCTGCTCTCCTTGTCTCCTGCTCCCCCCCTCTCCCCCTCCCAGAGCCGCCTGGACGAGGCCGAATCCTACGCCCGCCGCGCGCTGGAGATTGTGGAGCAACTCGATCTCTCCTCCGAGCCGTGGACAACGTACCAGATTCTGGCCCAAATCGCCGAGGCGCGGGGGCAGGTCGCGGCGGCGGCGCGCTGGCGGCGCAAGGAGCAGGAGAGTTACGCGGCCTACGCGGGCGCGTCCCATCAGATGCAGCAGTATCAGCCACTCATCCAGGCCATCGTCGCGGCGTGTCAGGGCAATGAGCAGGCGCTAAACCAAGTGGAACCAGTGTTACAGCGAATGGGGAATGCTGATGAGGTCAATCGCCGCTTTGCGCAGGCCGCCCGTCTCATTTTAGATGGCGAGCGGGATGGTGAAGCGCTAACGGAAAAACTAAATTGTGAAACTGGTTTTGTCATTAGCGCCATCTTAGCGCAACTTTCCGGGGGAGGCCCCGCCGCCCCGGCCCAAGAGGCCCGCGAATCCGGCGCGGAAGCGGCGGTGGCGCAAATCCGGCAGCAGTGGGCGCCGGTGGTGCAGGCGGTGGTGGCGGCGGCTGCTGCTGCCGACGGGGCGGCCGGCAGCGCGTCCGTCCCGTCGGAGTTGGCCGCGCTCTTGGACCAACTCGGCGCCACCGACGACTGGGGCGCGTTGGTCGGGGCGCTGCGCCGCGTCTTAGCGGGCGAGCGCGATCCCGCCGCCCTGCTCCCCGGCTTAGATCAGGTCGATGCCGTCATCTTAGGCGACGTCCTGCGCGGGTTGGGGGCCTCGGCCTCCTCCCCACGGGGTGCTTCGCAGCCCGGTTCCCCTCCCCC